>JAEDLW010000025.1:0-22591 GCA_016295035.1 Paludibacteraceae bacterium | reverse complement strand
TGGCTCATTCCCGTCAGATGCCAACGATGGTTTTTGCTTTTGACTTTCGACTTACGTTTGTTTTACTTTTGATTTACTTTTGTATTACTTTCGGCTTTCGACATTTATCGGAGTGCCCGTAGGCACCTTTTGACTTTCGACATTTATCGGAGTGCCCGTAGGCACCTTTCGACTTTTGACCTTCGACTTTCGACTTTCAACATTTATCGGAGTGCCCGTAGGCACCTTTCGACTTTGGACTTTCGACTTTTGACTTTCGACTTTCGACATTTATCGGAGTGCCCGGAGGCACCTTTCGACTTTGGACTTTCGACTTTGGACTTACTTTTGTTTTATTTTTGCTTTACGTTTGTTTTACTTCTTTTTTCTTTAATGGTTACCCCCCCCCATTTTTCTCCCATTTCTCTCCCATTTTCCTTTCATTTTTCTTTCATCTCCCTCCCATTTTCCTTTCATTTTTCTTTCATTTTTCTCCCATTTTCCTTTCATTTTTCTTTCATCTCCCTCCCATTTTCCTTTCATTTCCCTCCCACTTTTTATCCGTCTATTCCCGACGGTCAACCGACGGTATCCCGACGGTCGCCCGACGGTCGAATGAAAATCGACCGAAATTCAACCGGCTGTAAATCGGCGGTCAAGCCTGACAATTACGGAATACAAAAATTCTCTCCAAATACTCCCACCTTTTTCCAAGGCTACGCTTTACGAATATTCTATGTTTTTAAACATAGTTTCGCATTTTTTTGTGAAAAAAAATTTGTGCATATGAAAAAAAAGCTGTACCTTTGCACGCTTAAATGTTATTGAACCCTTCAATAGAGACATTAACTAACTTTAAAATACATTAATATTATGAGAAAATTGCTTCTATTAGCCGTTTCGCTGTTACTTACAGTTACGACGATCTTCGCAGAGCGTGTGTCCCAAGCAGATGCAGCGCTCGTAGCAAAAAACTTCATGAGTGCTCCTGCTGTTCAAACCGGCGTTAAGAAAGCTGTTCCAACTGAAATGGTGCTCAAAAAAGCTGCTTCGACAGAAGAAAACCAGTATTATGTTTACGAAAACGCCAACGGCGAAGGCTGGGTAATGGTTGCCGCAAACGACATTGCGCACCCGATTTTGGCTTATTCAACAACAGGCCAATTCCGCACAGACAACCAGCCTATGAACCTGAAAGTTTGGCTGGGCGGTTATGACAGACAAATTAAACGTGCCGCAGCTGATGGCGTAGAAGCAAGTGAGTCCATCAAACAAGAATGGGAAAAATTGCGTCAAAGTCCGATTGTTAAAACTGCAACACCGGTTGTATCACCATTGATTAAGACCGGTTGGGATCAAGATGCACCTTTCTGGAATCTCTGCCCTACCAAAAGTGGATCCACATGTTACACGGGTTGTGTGGCTACTGCCATGGCACAAGTCATGAATTACTGGCAATGGCCAAAGAAAGGTACCGGTTCACATACCGACAAATACTACACAAGTGCTTCGGCTAACTTTGGCAGTACCACCTATGATTGGGCAAATATGCTCAACACATATGGTAGCGGTGCCACTTCTGCTCAAAAAACAGCTGTCGCAACGCTGATGTATCATTGTGGAATTGCTTGCGATATGCAATATGGCATAGCATCTGAAGGTGGTAGCGGTGCGTACACAATTGACTATAATGGTTATTGGTCAAGCCAAGGAATAATGTCTGCAGAGAAAGCACTCACACAATTTTTTGGTTACAATTCTGAAACTGTAACGGGGTATTATAGAGATGGGGATAGTAGCACAGGAATGAAAAGTTGGACGAAGGCGGAGTGGATTGCTATGTTGAAAGCAGAACTTGATGCCAAACGCCCGATTATGTATGCCGGTGTTGGTTACGAAGACCCTACTGATCAGAGCACAGGTTATGGGCATAGTTTCGTTTGTGATGGTTACGATAATGCAAACTATTTCCATTTCAATTTCGGTTGGACAAACTGGTGCGACGGCTATTACGACATAGATGCATTGGAGACTACTGATCCTGGTTCTGGAGGCGGAAATGGTTCATATAGTTTAGAGCAAGACGTAATTATAGGTATTATGCCTCCTGGAGTAGATAGAAACGTTACATGGATGGCAAATGGTGATGAATTTGCTAAAACCGTTGCTTCCGCCGGCGTAATAAGTTTGCCCACATCCTCTCCTACCACTTGCGAAAATGGCAGAGTGTTTGTTGGGTGGACTGCAACGGAAGGCTATGAAAATGCTACAACCGCGCCAACCTATGTTAAGGAAGGCGATATCATTGAAGCCGATGCTACCTATTACGCTGTCTTTGCAACAATGGAAAGTGGAAGTAGCACTCCTTCTGAAGTGGCGACTGTGACATTTAATACAACAAGTAGCGACGGAAATATTGATATAAGTGAGTCCATCGCGTCAAAAGTTGTGGCCTCATCGACAGGTATTGCTTCTTTCAGCGGTAGTAAAGTCTATGAAGGTAAATCTGGTGCAAAAATCGGCACAGGTAGCTCTACTGGCTCTATTGTGTTAACCTTATCTTCAGAAGTAGCTGTAACAAAAGTTGAAGTAGATGGTGTCAGATACGGTTCCGACGCAGGCAAATTAAAAGTAACAGCAGGTTCTACAATACTTGGCGGTGAACAAACGCCTGCTTCTAATTTGGCATTCGAGGCAAGCACTCCTGTAACAACAAATCAAATTAAGGTTGCTACGACCTCTAAGCGTGCATATATTTCCTCTATTACTGTTATTGCAAGTGGCGGCGCATCCTATAAAGACTATTCATTAAACTGCGGAACTGTCGAGCCTTGCGTCTTGGCTGCTATTTCACTCAATACCGACAATGTGAAAAAAACTTTTACTGTCGGCGAGACCTTTAATTCAACTGGATTGGTAGTAACAGCTGCCTATAGCAACTGTTCTGACAAAACTGTTACGCCGACGAGTGTAACTACCCCCGATCTTACTGCTGCAGGTAATGAAACAGTAACGGTTTCTTACACTGAGAATAACGTGACTAAAACCGCTGCTTACCAAATATCTGTTACTGAGCCCGTTAAGTATAATGTGACATGGAGCGTTAACGGTGTTCCCGGTACTCCTGTTCAATATACTGAAGGCGAAGCGCTCATTCTGCCTACTACTCCTTCCGACTGCTCAGAGACTCAAGTATTCGTCGGTTGGACTGCCAATAGCTCTATTAGTGGAGAGCCCGAAGATTTGTTCACAACTGCAAGCGGCAACGTAAATGCTAACGCTACATACTACGCCGTATTTGCTACCAAGAGCACTACTACCGGAGGTAGCAGCACTCCTACTAAAGCAACGTCTATCGCAGCTGGTGACAAAGTTGTCTTCGTCTGCGAAGGAGCTTCCAAAGAACTGACGGAATTCTCTTCCACATCTACAGTCTATGGCATTGGAACTGCATACGAAACAACTCCGGCTGGAACAATGGTCTTTGATGTCGAAGACGGTAACAGTACAGGTACTTTCGCATTCAAGAACGGGAACAATTACGTTAAATGGTCAAGCGGAAACAGCTTGAGTACAGCTACCACAAAGAGCGACAATACGTCTTGGACGGTCTCTATCAGCAACGGTAATGCAACAATCGCTAATGCAAAGGATGCTACACGCGTCATTTGGTGGAACGCATCAAATCCACGATTTGCTTGTTATACTGATAAATCTGCTGGAACAGACTACTATGCAATCCAACTGTATAAGGTTACAGCAAGTTCTACCACAACGTACAGCAACTATACACTCTCCTGTGAGGAGATAGTTCCGTGCGAACTGACCGGAATAACACTCAATACAGAAGGCGTACAAACAACCTTCACCGTCGGCGATGCGTTTACTTCCACCGGTTTGGTAGTTACTGCTGCTTACAGCAACTGCGAAAACAAAGTCGTAACGCCTACCAACATCTCAACTCCCGATATGTCAACTGTCGGAACTAAGACCGTTACCGTTACCTACACCGAGAACGCTGTCACCAAAACAAAAGACTATACCATTACTGTGGCAGAGAAACCAGTAGTCGTTACCTATACCGTTAAATGGCATTCGTGCGATGGCGTCAAAGACGTTGTTTATAACCAAGGTGCTGCACTCGTCTTCCCGACAACACCGAATCCTAATGCCGGCAAAACATTCTATGGATGGACTACCACCGAGCACTATACAGGTGCTACCGCTCCAGCAATCATCTCTGAAGGTACTCCGGTTAATGCTGACGCTGATTACTATGCTGTATATGAATAAGCACAATTGATTTAAGCAATGTTTAACTAATTACAAATGAAAATTATGAAGAAATCAATTATCGTGCTCCTTGCAGCACTCGTAACAATAAATATCTGGGCGAAAGACGTGACTCCGGTAGACCAACTACCTACCTACTACGAGAGCCTTAATAATAAATCCGGTGCGAACCTATGGGATGCCGTACACGCCGTAACATTAGTGGGCTACAAATCACTCGGTTACGATGGATTATGGACCGCTTACAAAACAACCGATGTCTATCCTGCCGGACACGCAAGAGCAGGACAAATTTGGGACATGTATAGCGATTGTGAGTTTAAAAGACAATGTGGTAGTTCATATAACAATGAGTGTGATTGCTATAATCGTGAACACTCTATCCCTAAGAGTTGGTGGGGTGGAACTACAGCTAACCAAGGGTGCGATATCTTCCACCTCGTACCCACTGACGGCAAAGTGAATGGAATGCGCAGTAATTATGCTTTTGGTGAAGTAGGAACTGCCTCCTATAACTACGACGGCTCTAAACTTGGTACGGGTAAAACGATTGAAACGAAGAATACTATCGCTGGTAATATCACGGTGTCTGCTCCTGATAAGGTTTTTGAACCGGTGGACGAATACAAAGGCGACTTTGCACGCGGTTACTTTGGAACACTCTTGCACTGGACAAGTGTCAATATGACTAAAGATAACGGTAAAAAAATGTTCTCCGGTACAAACACCAAAGAAGGCAACTGGGGACTGACCGAGTACGGTCTGGCTCTGCTGATGAAGTGGCATCGCAATGACCCTGTTTCACAGAAAGAGATAGACCGTAATAATGGTATCCAAGCGACACAAGGTAACCGTAACCCCTTTATCGACTATCCTGAATTGGCAGAGTATATCTGGGGTGCAAATGCCGGACAAGTGTTCAAAATCGGTGGCGGTGGTGGATGCACCAAACTCGCCACTCCGGACGTTATCGCTATCGCAGGAGACGAACAAATCTCGCTCTCTTGGACAGCCATCGATGGAGCCGCTTCTTATAGCGTAACCATCAGCGACTGCAAAGGATTTACTACTGAATGTCTTGACGAACCGATTATCGGCGCTGTCACGACTTCTGGTGGTATCTGCACATGCGTCATCTCCGGACTGGTTAACGACCTGACGTACACTACTTCCGTCAAAGCAATCGCTTCCTACTCTTCTTGCGATAGCGATATCGACCAAGATCAAGTAACTCCGTCAGCCGAAGGACCGCATACTGCAATCGAACAAGCAACACAACAGAACGTTCAATACGATGAGACTGCACGCAAAATTATGTACCACGGCATGCTATACATCTTACGTGGAGAACATATCTACGACGTTACAGGTCGATTAATTAAATAAAATAACACCACAATGAAAAGACTACTTTTACCGGTACTGCTATTCTTCGTATTCGGGATGTGCTATGCACAATCCTTTGAAGAATACAAAAAACAACAACGTGCTGAGTACAAACAGTACAAGTCCGAACAACAAAAAGCTTTCGACGAGTTTCGTAAGAAAGTCAACGACGAGTATGCTGACTTCATGAAGCGTGCATGGGAACCCATGGAAGCGCAACCAGCCGTTGAACCGGTAAAAGAGAAAGTGGTGCCACCGGTGGTTTATAAAGAGCCGGAACAGGAATCTGCTCCCGAAGAGAAACCACAACCGGATGTCGAGAAACCAAAGAACGACAAAAACGATGTGGCGGTAAAGAAAGATACGACGAAAAAAGAAGAGCCGTTGGTAAAAGTTGACCCACTGGATAAGTTAAAAGGCAAACAAGATCAAATCCAGTCCAAACCGATTGCCGTACAACCGGTAGTAATCGTACTTCCCAAACCGACTCCGGCTCCCGATCCGATTATACCGACCATCGAACCAACAGATGATCCTACTTCGACGATTTCACTCAAGTACTATGGCACCGTGATTAAAATCAATTTCCCGGAACAGGATCAGTTCAAACTCAAGAGCCTCAATGAGAACGACTTATCCGACGCATGGAAAGTATTATCCGGCGATGCATACAACGTCACGCTTAAGGATGCACTCGATGCACGCAAGAAATACCAACTCTGCGATTGGGCATATGTGGATCTGCTACAACAAGTGACCGAGAAACAGTATGGCCAAACGAACGAAGCGGTGTTTATGCAAGACTTTCTTCTCACGCAATCGGGTTACCGCGTTCGTCTCGGTGCTTCGGAGAAACAATTGTACTTGTTGATAGCCAGCCAATACGACCTCTATAATCGTTCTTTCTTTACTATCGACGGTATTAAGTTCTATGCTATCGCCGGCAAAGTGAAGGGACTGAAAGTGTGCAACGCACCGTTCGAGAACGAGAAGACCATGTCCATGCAGATTGCACAACCGCAAAAACTGGCAAACTTGGCTTCGGACGAACGTACACTCACTTCCAAACGCGGTGTAACGGCTAAGAGCAAAGTGAACAAGAACGATATCAGCTTCTTCGACAAATATCCTGAAGCTTGTATCGGTGGTGACGGCACAACTAAATGGGCTGTTTACGCCAATACCCCACTCTCTCCGGAGATTAAACAATCACTCTATCCGCAACTGAAAGCCACAACCGATAAGTTAGGCGAGAAAGAGGCAGTAGGCGCTATCCTGAACTGGGTGCAGACTGCATTCAAGTATGAATATGACGATAAGGTTTGGGGACATGACCGCGTCTTCTTTGCGGAAGAGACACTCTATTATCCGGCTTGCGACTGTGAGGATCGTTCCATCCTCTTCTCACGCCTCGTTCGCGATATTCTTGGTTTGGATGTAGTACTGCTTTATTATCCCGGTCACCTCGCTACGGCTGTTCATTTCACGCAACCCGTCAAAGGCGACTACTTGACATACAAAGGCAAAGACTATGTTGTTTGTGACCCGACGTATATTAACGCGGGTGTTGGACGTACAATGCCGGGAATGGATAACCAAAAAGCCAAAGTGATTGCTCTCAAGTAATATGAAAAAAATCATTTGGACCATAGCCATCCTACTTCTATTAGGCGCTGCCGGATATGCAGTATACTATTTCTACGGCTCTAAGATAGTGGCATTGGCAAAGCAGTATATAGGTATCGAAGAGCCCGTTGACGAACCGGAGACACCTCCGGTGATTACCATTGAGCCAAAGAAGCCTCAAACACCAAAGCCGGTAAAGATAGATACTATCAAACCGGAAGTGATGGAGAAAAAGGACGACATGATGACCAATGAGCTGGTCTATTTCGCCGGAGAAGAAGAACAAGACGGACTGACGGATGAAGATGAGATGCTACTCGGCAAATGGCAGAGTCTGGAGAATGAACAATGGTTTCGTGTCTATACGGACGAAGAAGCCAAAGACGGATATTACTGGGGTTACGAATGGGACGAGGCAGACGATGTGACCGAAGCAGACTTACAGAAATATGGTAACGGTTGGTTCATGTGGAAAAAACGCGGCTCGAAAGTGATGGAATTTGCTACAGCAGATAACAAGGGACAACTCATTCCACGGCCATATACGATTACCAAACTCTTCTACACGGAGATGGTTTATAAAGAGGACAACTCCGGCAAGAAGTGCAGCTTCCAAAAAGCGAATGATTAAGGCAGATGAAAGAATTTAAGATGATAGCCAAGACCTTCAAAGGCTTGGAAGAGGTATTAGCCGGTGAATTAGTTGAATTAGGTGCAAATAACGTCCAGCTGGAACGGCGCGCTGTGTCCTTTACGGGAGATAAGCGCCTTCTTTATACGGCCAATTTATTTCTGCGCACCGCTTCTCGCGTATTAGTGCCTATTCTGACGTTCAAAGCAAAGGATGCCGACGAAGTGTATGCAAACGTCAAGCAACTCGACTGGGCGAAATATATGACACTTCAGACCGGATTTCAGATAGACGCGACTGTTTATTCGGAAACGTTTCGGCACTCGCGCTATGTGACTTATCGTGTGAAAGATGCGATCGTCGATTGGTGGAACGAGCGCGAAGGTAAACGACCGAACGTAAAATTGTCCAATCCAGACTTGTATCTCAACGTCCATATTGCGAATGAGTCAGTAACTTTATCATTAGACAGTTCCGGCGAAAGTTTGCATAAACGCGGTTATCGTGTAGCAAATACCGAAGCGCCTATCAATGAGGCACTTGCAGCAGGAATGCTCCTGATGGCAGGATGGAAAGGCGAAACGGATTTCTACGACCCGATGTGCGGTTCGGGCACACTTCTTATTGAAGCGGCACTTATCGCACAGAATATTGCGCCGGGTATATTCCGAAAGAGTTTCGCCTTTGAGAAATGGGCAGACTTTGACAAGGATTTGTTCGAAGACGTTTATAACGACGATTCATTAGAACGTCCGTTTACTCATCATATCTATGGTTCCGATGCATCGTTCTATGCTGTGCAACAAGCACTAAAGAATGTTAAGTCTGCCGGACAGCAACGGTGCATTGACGTCAAGCAAATTCGTTTACAGGAGATTAAGCGCGAAGAGCAAAAACCGGCTTTAGTGATGGTTAATCCGCCGTATGGCGAACGTCTTGCACAAGACAAAGATGTGATGCGGCTTTACGGCGATATGGGAACGACCTTCAAACATCAGTTTACAGGCTCTACGGCTTGGGTGATATCATCGAATGAGGATGCACTCAAGTGTATCGGACTCAAGCCGAGCAAACGGATAAAGTTGCTGAACGGCGAATTGGAGTGCTGGTTCAATAAGTACGAGTTATTCTCCGGAGAGAGAAAGGAATTCGTGAAGAAGTCAGGTTCACGTCATAGTGGAGTCGGGAGTGAAAACCTATCAGGAACCTATCAGAAACCTATCAGAAACCTATCAGGAACCTATCGGAAACCGAAGGCAACGGGAAGGCATCAGGATGAAACGCGGAGGAAGAGCTATGGAAGAGATATTAATAAGCGAATATGATTATCCGTTAACCGAAGAGCGGATAGCGAAGTATCCGTTGGCAGAGCGTGATCACTCGAAGTTGCTGGTTTATAAGGATGGCAAGGTGAGTGAGGACGTATTTTATCGTGTTGGGGATTACATCGCGGCAGGTTCGCTCCTTGTGTATAATAATACTCGCGTGATACCTGCGCGTTTGGTTTTTCATAAAGATAGCGGCGCAAGGATAGAGATTTTCTGCTTGGAGCCGCTTGTTCCAAGAGATTATCAGTTGGCACTTTCTTCGACAAGCGGTTGTACGTGGAAGTGCATGATTGGCAACCTGAAGAAGTGGAAATCGGGCGTATTGAGTAATGGTGTTTTGCATGCTGAAAAGCTTTCGACGACAGGCAACACGCACGAAGTGCGGTTCAGTTGGGATGATGCGAGTATTAGTTTTGCGCAGTTGTTAGACGCTCAAGGTGAGCTGCCTATTCCACCCTATTTGAACCGTCCGACCGAAGAAAGCGACAAGACAACATATCAAACCGTTTACAGCAAAATCAAAGGTTCTGTTGCTGCTCCGACAGCTGGATTGCACTTTACCGAAAAAGTATTAGACGATTTGCGACAACGAGGCATACAAACAACCGAACTGACATTACATGTCGGCGCCGGGACATTCCAACCCGTCAAGACTGAAGATGCGAACAAACACACGATGCACACAGAGATAATAGCTGTTCCGCGAAAAGCGATTGAGGACGTATTAGCTAATCTTGGACATATCGTGGCTGTCGGAACAACAAGTATGCGAACGCTGGAGTCGCTCTATTTTATTGGTGCTACAAAAAAACTGAGTGTTGCGCAGTTTGCGCCGTATGAGGAAGATTATGTTATTTCGACGGAAGAGGCGCTGCGCAATATTTTGTCTTATCTTGATCAAACCCAACAGGACACTTTGCACGCAGAGACGCAGATTATGATTAAACCGGGCTATGCGTTTCACGTGGTAGACCAACTGATAACGAATTTCCATCAGCCCAAATCGACACTCTTGTTGCTTGTCAGCGCGTTTGTCGGCGAAGATTGGAAGAAGATGTATGACTATGCTTTAAGCCACGATTTTCGTTTCTTGAGTTATGGCGATAGCAGTATTTTGACACGTCATGATTGATACCCACGCACATATAGACGACTCGCAATATGCAGAGGGATTGAATGAGTTTATTGCGCAACAACAAGTTGCAGGCGTAGAAGCGATTTTAGTACCCGGTGTGGATGCGGCTACAATTCAGCCCGTTTTGGATGTGTGCCAACAATATCCGGACTACCTCTTCCCCGGAATTGGTTTGCATCCGGAAAACGTAGGAGGCGATTGGAAGGAGCAACTCGAAGCTATTCATCGCTCCTTAATCAATAATCATTATATAGCCATTGGCGAGATTGGGTTGGATTATCATTTTGACACAACTTATAAGGCTGAACAACAAGAAGCGCTACGGATACAATTAGGATGGGCTATTGAGCGAGATTTGCCCGTCATGATTCATAGCCGCGATGCTACTGAGGACTGTTTGAATATTCTCCGCGAGTTTCCCGGTCTAAGAGGCGTAATGCATTGTTATAGTGGCAGTAACGAAACCGCCAAAGAGATTATTAATATGGGCTTGTATCTCGGTATCGGCGGCGTAATTACGTTTAAGAACTGCAAACTGCGCGACAACTTGACAGGTATTCCGTTAGAGCGACTCGTACTTGAAACAGACGCGCCTTATATGGCACCTGTTCCTTATCGCGGACAACGAAACGAAAGCCGCTGGATGAGATATGTAGCAGAAGTGCTCGCGCAAGTCTATCAAACTACGTTTGAGCACATTGATGCCGTCACAACTGCTAACGCAAAAACACTTTTTCGGCTAAAATAACAGAAAACACACAAAATGTAAGATTTTATTTGCATATATACAAAAATTGTTGTATCTTTGCAGCTGGAATTTTGACATTATAAAAAAAACTATTTGGCTCTTTACATGTAAACCGACGGAGCGATGGGATATAGATTATACTTTTGTGCACTAAAATAAAATGACTATGGCAGAAGAAAGAAAACAACCGTCAGCAGAGAAGCTGAAAGCGTTACAGAACGCGATGGCAAAGATTGACAAAGACTTTGGCAAAGGTGCCATTATGCGTCTGGGTGAAGAGAAAGTAGAAGATGTTGCCGTTATTCCCACCGGTTCAGTGGGATTGAACGTGGCTCTCGGTGTTGGCGGTTATCCGCGTGGCCGTGTGATTGAGATATATGGTCCGGAGTCTAGCGGTAAGACCACACTCGCTATTCATGCGATGGCAGAGACACAGAAACAAGGCGGCATTGCAGCCATCATTGATGCAGAGCATGCTTTTGACCGTTTCTATGCAGAAAAATTAGGCGTGGACACGGACAATCTGCTGATTGCGCAACCGGATAGCGGTGAACAAGCACTTGATATCGCAGACGAACTGATTCGTTCTGCTGCCGTTGATTTAATCGTTATCGACTCTGTTGCAGCACTGACTCCGAAAGCAGAGATCGAAGGCGATATGGGTGATAATAAAGTGGGCCTGCAAGCACGCTTGATGTCTCAAGCACTCCGCAAACTGACCGCCACTATCAACAAGACGCAAACGACTTGTATCTTCATCAATCAACTGCGTGAGAAGATTGGTGTAATGTTCGGTAACCCTGAGACGACACCGGGCGGTAACGCACTTAAGTTCTATGCATCAGTCCGTCTGGATATCCGTAAGATTGGACAAATCAAAGACGGTGACAACATCATCGGTAACCAAGTGCGCGTGAAAGTGATTAAGAACAAAGTGGCTCCTCCATTCCGCAAAGCCGAGTTCGATCTTATGTTCAATGAAGGAATCTCCAAAGTGGGCGAACTTATTGATTTAGGCACAGAAAAAGGCATCATTACTAAGTCCGGTTCGTTCTATAGCTACGAGGGCAACAGACTTGCACAAGGACGCGACGCAGCGAAAAACGTACTCCGCGAAAATCCGGATTTAGCAGAAGAAATTGAAACCAAAGTGTTTGAGGCACTAAAGAAATAACCCGTGCAGAATATCGTTGTAACGACATCGCCTGTAGAGGCAAAACAATTAGAGGCGACGTACCGAGTGGTGCGTCGCTCTATTGATGCCAGACAACGAGACATCAAAGTCAACCTAACGCTACTTGCGGATGACGAAGGACGATATATTCCGATAGATGCGCCCCTACCGCGGTACAATGAGCCACACTTCAAACAGGTTTCCACTGAATCGCCAGTGGTGCATATCATCGGCGCAGGACCGGCAGGATTATTTGCCGCACTGAACTTGTTAGAGCATGGGATAAAACCTATTATCTTTGAGCGTGGAAAACAAGTGAGCGAGCGTAAGCGTGATATCGCATTACTCAATCGCAACGAGGTATTTAACCCCGAATCGAACTATTGTTTCGGCGAAGGCGGTGCTGGTACATTCTCTGATGGCAAACTCTTTTCACGTAGCAAGAAACGCGGTAATATGCAACGAGTGATGGAACTGTTCCACCACTTTGGCGCGGCAGACAATGTCCTTTACGAATCTCACGCGCACATAGGTAGCGATAAATTGCCACGTATTATCCAGAACATGCGAGATTGTATCCTTGCTCATGGCGGAGAGATACATTTTGAGACGAAAATAGAATCACTTTCGCCTTTCATCTCTCACCTCTCACCATTAATTTTGGCAATTGGTCACTCGGCACACGATACATATCGGATGTTGGACGCATCAAGTGTGGCACTGGAAGCGAAAGGCTTTGCTTTGGGCGTACGGGCTGAACATCCGCAGACATTAATTAACAAACTCTTCTATCATAATCAGCCGCAAACTATTGTGGATTTATTAGGCAACGCCTCCTACTCACTTGTAACGCAGGTTAACGGTCGCGGTGTATATAGTTTTTGTATGTGCCCGGGCGGACATATTGTGCCGGCAGGTAGTGATGTTGATGGTTGCGTCGTTAATGGGATGTCAGCATCGCATCGTAATTCTCCTTTTGCCAATTCTGGTATGGTAGTGGAATTACATCCAACCGGTTCTGCCATCGAAGCATTAGATTATCAGGAATATATAGAGCACTTGGCAAAACAGCACGGCGGTCCGAACGCTCAGGCTCCGGCGCAACGTATGAAAGACTTTGTAGAAGGACGAAGCTCTGCCTCGTTGCCAGATTGCTCCTACTTACCGGGACTGGTTTCTTCACGATTAGACGAATGGTTGCCAGATCCGATTGGTTCATCATTACGTCAAGGGTTTAGGGATTTCGACCGGAAATACAAGGGCTTTCTTACTAACGATGCCGTAGTCGTTGGCGTGGAGAGCCGCAGCAGTTCGCCAATACGCATTGTGAGGAATACAGCAACAATGCAGTCCGTTTCTCACGAATGGCTTTATCCTTGTGGAGAAGGAGCAGGATATGCAGGCGGTATAACTTCATCCGCTTTGGATGGTATCAATGCATCACTTAAAATAGCAGAGCGATATGGAAAGTTACTTTGATAGAACAATACAAGCTCTCGGGCAGGAATCTTTTGAGAAACTGCAAAAAGCGCATGTAATTATCTTCGGCGTCGGAGGTGTTGGCGGTTGGTGCGCGGAAGCACTCATCCGCACAGGCCTCATGCATCTAACTATAGTAGACTTCGATGTCATTAATCCCAGCAACATCAACCGGCAGGTTGTAGCAACGAGAGAAAATATCGGACAACTTAAGGTCTACGAATTGCGAAAAAGGCTCCTGCAAATTAACCCAGAGGCTGATATCATTGCGCAAGGGATACGCTATGGATACGCTACGGATACCCAATTCAACTTCAACCAATACGACTACATAATTGATGCTATTGACAGCGTAACTGACAAGGTATTGCTGCTTAATCGTGCAACGGAATCTACTGCAACCGTTTTTTCATCGATGGGTGCAGGCAGAAAAATTGATACGAATGCTATCCGGGTAAGTGAGTTCCGCAAAGTGGAAGGATGCCCGTTAGCTCGGGCTTTACGCACAAAAATGAAACAGGAAAGTTGTTTTCCAAATAAGAAGTTCTTATGTGTTTGGTCACCGGAGTTAAGTGCAGAACGAGGCACCATTGCGCCAATCGTTGGTGTATTCGGAATGACACTGGCAGACTTGGTTATCAAAGATATTCTAAATGCTTAGAATGGTTCTGCGTAAGTGCATCCTTCTTTCCAACGCGAGCAGCCATAGCGAGTATTACCACGAATAACCGTACCTTGCCTGCAAACAGGACAAAGCATACCTGCCTTATTGGACTTCACTTCATACACTACCTCTGTTGTCATTGTTTTAAGCTCTTCGAGGAACTGCTGAGCAGTATATTCGCCGCGCTCTATCTCACGTAGTTTCTTTTCCCATAATCCTGTCAGTTCAGCCGACTTTAGCAGGGGCGAGATAATAGTGCGTATAAGATCGATACCTATAGGTGTCGCATGAATGGACTTACCCTTTAGAACAATGTATTTGCGTTGATATAATTTCTCGATGATGGCAGCACGAGTAGAAGGACGACCTATTCCGTTCTCCTTGAGTGCATCGCGTAATTCGTCATTATCAACGGTTTTGCCTGCCGTTTCCATCGCCCGAAGTAAGGTAGCCTCTGTGTAAAATTTCGGAGGCTGTGTCGTTTTCTCTTGCAGTTCCGGTACATGGGATCCACTCTCTCCTTCGGTGAAGGTGGGTAAAGTCTTCTGTTCGTCGCTATTCTCGTCTTCGGAAACATTGTTGTCACCAAAGACAACACGCCAACCGGGTTTGAGTATTTCTTTACCAGTCACTTTAAAGTCTATCTCGCCGGATTTAGCAAGAACGGTGGTCGTTGATATTTCGCAATCAGGATAGAAAGCAGCAATAAAGCGTAACGCAACCAAATTGAACACTTTGCGCTCGTCTTCCGTTAAGTTGTCAGGCCGCTGACCCGTAGGGATAATTGCATGGTGGTCCGTTACTTTTTTATTATCAAATACTTTCTTCGACTTAGGCAACTTCACACCAATCAATGGAGTCACTTGTGAGAAATAGGCTTTTATACCATTAAGCGTTGCAGGCACTTTTGGATAGATATCCTCGCTCAGAAACGTAGTATCTACACGTGGGTACGTGGTTATACGCTTCTCGTAAAGCGACTGTATCAGTTTGAGCGTCTGGTCTGCAGAGAATGAGAATTTCTTGTTACACTCCACTTGCAGCGATGTTAAATCGAAGAGTCGCGGAGCGTATTCGTTACCTTTCTTTTTAACAACGGAGGTAATGGTCAATGTTTCGTCTTTGATAGAATCAACCAATTGTTGTCCATACTCTAGCGTATTGATAGCATACTCATCTTCTTCAGCAGGCAGCTGAGCAGAGAAAAGTGTGTTACGATACTTGGTTTTGAGTTCCCAATAGGTACGTGGTACAAAGTTCTCTATCTCAGCTTGGCGTTTGACGACAAGCGCAAGAGTGGGTGTTTGTACACGTCCAATGGACAATATCTGCCGGTCTTTCCCTATACCTTTAGCATAGCGAAGGGTGTAGGCCCGTGTAGCGTTCATGCCAAGCAACCAGTCACCAATAGCTCGCATTAGTCCGGCTTCATAGAGATGCTGGTAATGCGATTGATCTTTGAGCGTACGGAACCCTTCAGCGATAGCTTCTTCCGTAAGGGAACTGACCCAAAGGCGCTTGACTGGACACTTGCATCCTGCTTTCTGATAAACCCACCGTTGAATGAGTTCTCCTTCCTGGCCGGCATCACCGCAATTAATAACTTCATCGGCCTGATCTATCAGCGATTTGATGATATTGAATTGCTTCTGTACACCTTTATCTTCAGTTACTTTGATTCCAAATCGTGCAGGAATCATAGGCAAAGAGGACAGCGTCCACGCTTTCCACTGGTCGTTGTACTCGTTAGGATCAAGCAGTGCACAAAGATGGCCAAAAGTCCATGTTACTTGATAACCGTTACCTTCAAAATAGCCATCGTGCTTAGTGTTAGCACCAAGCACCTTAGCAATATATTGCCCTACAGAAGGTTTTTCGGCTACGCAAACGGTCATTTCTGCGAGCGAAGAACAAAAAGAAAGTATAACACGATCAAAGGTAATCCGATACCAAGCACAAAAGCAAAAATAGCTAAGATTTCCAAGCTTGGATATATTGTTTCTAAGGTCACATGCGGACTGGAAATGATAACGGCAGGTAAAACGGTTGACTCTGCAGCCATTATTTTTTCTTCGCGACGTTGCATCAGCAACAGTTTGAGTTCGCTATTCGGTGTTTCTGCAATGCGACTTTCTATGGCAGTTACTGCTTGTTTAGCGAGTTCTTGTCTACGCGCTATTGTCACACGGTTGTACACTTCAATTTGTTTGCAAATAATCGCCATCGTATTGTTCGGATATTTCGTGGTAGCAAAGATTTCAACGATATGTTTGGAGCGCTTAGGGTAATCGGTTCTAAAATCTTCATAGAAACGATTGGCAGCGAAACCAACAGAAGAAATAATGACACGATATTGATCTCCAGGTTTTAATTCTTTGCGTGCAGAAATGGTAAAGCCCTCGGGCGAAGTCCAAGGTTCAGCTAAAGATGCTATTGTGTATTTGGCTTTTTCCCAACCGCATTTTGTCTGGATAAGGACAGCATCGTCTTTAACGGATACAGCTATGTTGAGCGGAAAGCGCAAGTTAGCAAGGGCTTCTTTAGTCCATGTTGCATGCAGGTCACTCTGTGAAGAACTTTTTTCTTCCCAGCGCAAGAAATGTTTTTTGAGGTAAACAACGTTCAAATCCTGTTCTGCAATGGCTTTGTTAATCACGTCCCACGAGATGATAACCGCTTTTTCGTCACCGGCCTCCATGTCCTGACTTGTCGTTTGTACGAAGCCTGTTCCAGGCATCAAAACGGCATCTTCCTCAGGGCGGAGTTGAAGAAACGTTTCAATTTTGTACGTCTTGGGGGTTGTTAGGTACAAAACTGCGAATGCAATAGTGCATATTACAAACGAAATGATAAACCAATACCACTTACGTTTCAATAAGCAGCCAAATGCTGCAAGGTCAAATGTCTCTTCGTTCTTCGTTTTCATAATTATCGATTTTGGCGCAAAGATACTGCTTTTTCGGCATATACACAAATTATGGCGCTTTTTTTTATTATTTTTCTCCAAATATTTGCACATGTGAGAAAAAAGCAGTACTTTTGCGCAACAATTGCGCAGAAATGACGAACCAAGAGATACAGGCAATAAAACAACGATTCAGTATCATCGGTGGTAATTCTTCCCTCAATCGTGCTATTGAGATAGCTGTTCAGGTTGCTAAAACAGATTTGACGGTACTGATTACGGGCGAATCCGGAGTCGGAAAGGAACATTTTCCGCAGATTATTCATGCCTATTCGTCGCGTAAACACGGCCCATATTTCGCCGTTAACTGCGGCGCTATTCCAGAAGGGACGATAGACAGCGAACTTTTTGGTCATGAGAAAGGAGCTTATACAGATGCAAAGACCGAGCGCAGAGGTTATTTTGAGATAGCAAATGGCGGCACGCTATTCTTGGATGAAGTAGGAGAATTGCCCATGTCCACACAAGTGCGTCTGCTGCGTGTTCTGGAAACGGGTGAATTCATTCGGATGGGGTCAAGTCAAGTACAAAAGACGAATGTGCGCGTAGTAGCAGCGACTAACTTGGATATACCTAAAGCTATTTCAGAAGGACGTTTTCGCGAGGATTTGTATTATCGTCTTAACACGGTGGAGATTAAAGTGCCGGCTCTGCGTGACCGAAAAGAAGATATCCCATTACTATTCAGAAAGTTCTCAGTAGACTTTGCAGAAAAATATAAAATGCCACCGGTTCGTCTCAACGAAGAGGCCAATCGGCTCTTGCAGAATTACTACTGGAATGGTAATATCCGCCAGCTAAAAAACGTAGCGGAGCAAGTGAGTATCATGGAGACTAATCATGATATCACTGCCGACACACTTCGTCAGTATCTGCCGCAGAATGAAATGCAACGGTCAATTCAATTGGCACGGCCACAACAAACGAACGACTCCTTTATCAATGAGCGAGAAATCTTGTATAAAGTGCTGTTCGACATGAAGCGGGATATGACCGAAATGCGACAGCAGTTGAACGGTTTACTGGCAAATCAAACAACTCCAAGCTCTGCGCCCATTAACCAAGAAGAGTATCAAACCGTAGAGGAGATTCACGACGAGCCGACAAATATCGAACAACTTGAGAAAGATTCTATCCGTCGTGCGCTGGAAAAGAATGCGGGCAATCGCAAGGCAGCCGCAGCAGCTTTAGGCATCTCCGAACGGACACTCTACCGTAAAATCAAAGAGTATAATATTGAATGAAAAGTTGGCGCTACATATTACTCATTAGCATCACCCTTATGCTGCAGGGATGCGCCATTTCGTATAAGTTCAATGGCGCTAGTATCGACTATTCCACCACGCACTCCATTTCCGTAGCCGATTTTCCAAATAATGCGGCTCTTGTGCATCCTCCGCTGAGTAATAACCTTAGCGAAGGCATACGCGACCTATATCAACGACAAACACGCCTGCAAGTCCTGCGTAAAGGTGGTGACTTAGAACTGGAAGGCGAAATAATAGGTTATACACTAACCCCTATGTCTATTTCTGCAGCAGATAGTTACTCGGCTGAAACGAAATTGACACTTACCGTCCGCGTGCGATTTATCAATAATGTAGCACCAGAAGATTCATTCGAGAAGACCTATTCGGCCTACCAAACCTTCGACTCGTCTAGGTTACTGACGGATGTACAAGACGAACTTTGCCAAACCATGATTACCGAAATAGCAGAGAGTATCTACAACGATACCGTTGCTAAATGGTAAGACTAAATATCAACATTATGAAAATACGTTATCTTCTTTTTACTATTTTTGCCGCTATTACGCTCTCTTCGCAAGCCGGCATTACAACCTACACGTTTACCGGGAAAAATTGGACTAGTAAAGTAGGCGTCGCGACATGTGACGGCACAACTGATGGATGGGTTTCTAACAATGATGCTTCTGAATACATGAAGGGAATGACGGATGCACAAGGAAGGCTATACAGCCAAGGCGTAAGCGTTAAAACTGGCACAACAGGAGCTGGAGCCACTTCTATTAAGTCTTTCACCAATATTCGTCAGTTGACACTTAATTTTTGCCTAAATGCTTCCAAAGGGAAAGGAGTCTTTTATTACCAAGTGGGAACGAACAATCCCGATTCCCTTATCATTAACAAGCCTGCAACAAGCGGGAGTGGAGTGTATTTGCGCGATAGTGTGATACGTTTAGCAATTCCACAGACAGGACAAATAAAATTTTGGGTTAAGTGCACAGAGAATGCTATCAACATTAATTCTCTCACTATTCGTGCTGAAGAAGGCGGAACGAATCCTTTTACACAAGATTCTTATCAACTTGTGACCAGTGTGGCACAACTGCAAGATTCCGACCAAATAATTATAGGTGTGCACAAAAATGGTGTAAACAAAATCATGGGATATTTCGATGAGAATGTGTCGCAAAATAATATCCATGCTATCAATGGCAAATATTCAGCTGACCGCACTACTGTGGATGCTAACGACGAAGCAATCTATACGCTGCGTAAAGCCACAAACAAAGGCAAATCATGCTTCTATATACAGGATGAACTTCGATACGAATTAGTGTATCTGGTAGCTAATGGTGGTCAAACGAAGAACCGCCTTGCGCTATGGACATCCCTCGTGGACGAGAAAACCTTTGGCGATTATGGCTATTGGGATATCACGATTGCAGCAGATGGCGCTGCAACAATCATGAATTTAGGCAATAGCAAAGGTAAATACTTGCAATACAACTCAACCAATACCCCAACACTCTTCAGCTGTTATCCGGAAGAAAATCAAACAGCAGTAGCTATATATCGCCTCACACCGGCTATCGGGATCGATGATCCCGCTATTGCAGCACCAATGGTTAACTTTGGTACAGCGATTCTAGAAGATGCGGCAGTGACAGGAAGTAAGACTATCGTAGTTAATGCCAACAAACTGACACAGGATATTCAAGTCTCTCTCAAGCATGGTGAGGTCTTCAGTCTCGGCACGTCTGTTCTCGACCGCGATGGCGATAACCTAAACATTACCTATAACGCTACGGCTCCAGGAAAGTACATTGACACCCTTGTGCTCCAAAGTGGCGAAGTGATAGAACAGACAGCGGTTATGCTGACGGTGGCCAACCTAATGAATATCGCCGATGTTATTAAACAACCCGATTATACGATGGTTTACCTCAATGAAGTAGAGGTGACTAAGAAATACGACAACTACGTTTTCATTCGCGACGAAACGGGTAGTATGCTTATTTGGGATAATGGCAATCTCTACGGAAAAGATCTTAAGTCCGGTTCCAAACTCACAGGCGTATGCGGCCGCTATCAAAATTATTTCAAAGTGCCAGAATTAGCACCTACCGCACAGTGGAGTGTAAAAACCGGTGATACAGCTGTACCCGAAAACGCAACACTACCCCTGGATATGATGGACGTATGCCGGTTTGTGCGGCTGACAGATGTGACTATCACTGACGGTCAATTAGCGGGGGAATATCCACTGCCGGTAGTTGATGCATTTAATACAGGCGTAGCGGAAGGTCATTGTGACATGCTTGACGCTATAGTGATGATTAGTTGGGATAAAGTGCAATTGTGGGTAGTCAGACAACAAAACGATTCTAATCCTGATCCCACAAGTAATTCTACACCATACATTGACACTAAGACGAACCTTCAGTCAAAGTACGTGGAGGGGGCTAATGTGCTCATCCGTCATAATGGACATATCTATCACATCAGTGGACAAACCATTAAATAAGCGAATATGAAAAAGATTCTTTTTTTAGCAGCCCTCTGCGTAGCCCTTGGTTCGATGGCAGAGACAGCGTTTTTATATAATGCTGACTCTCACGAGTTGACCCAAACGAACAATGGCATTACCGTTACCATTGCCCAAGGCTCCGGACAGACGGCACCTAAATGGAATGAGTCCTGGAATGAGGATTATACCCCTTCCGACATGCGCTTATATCTCGGCAACACAATTACCGTCACTTCCTCGACCGAGTTGGAAGATATTAAGATGGTGTTTGCCAAGAGCGCAGCCTCCGGTAAAGACTATACGGGTCTCAGCGCCAATACCGGCAGTTTGGTCTCCGGTGGAAGTTCAACAGCTAACGACGATTGGAAAGTGGACACTTGGACCGGCAGTGCTCAAAGCGTCACCTTCACACTTACCGATACAGGTCAACGCCGCATATATAGTCTTGTTGTAGATGGGGAAGCGATTTTGCCCGATGTGCCGGAGGAGAAACCGCTACCTACAGAAACGGATTTAGTGAGCGATTATGATTATCCGGAGCCGACAGTTGTAGGTGTGCCGGACACGACAATACTGAAGAAAGAGTATGCGTTTATTGAACATAATATCTTGGTTCATTGCGATCTAGGTTCGATTATAAAAGCGACGGACACGACCTTTGCATATTTCAATTGCAATCAAGATAACACTATTACCTTTACCGCCTCGCAGAATATCAAAGGCATTGCGATATCCGGCTATGTACGCAAGGCCTTTAATGCCACATGCGATCATGGCACAATCACTTTCCTTACTAATCCTGACTACGAGATGGAAGGTTGGCCTGCTTTGGTGATAACCGATGTCAATAACAAGAGCGTAACACTCTCTTGCCCGAAACAATTCCGTTGTTACGAACTTAAAGTCTATTTCAAAGAGAATCCCGCTCCTATTCCAATGTCATCTATCCTGCCGAAACAGGACGAAAAAAGCCGTCAAACAATAAAAACATTGCGTGACGGCCAATTCCTAATCCTGCATAACGGACAACTCTTCAATGCTGTCGGTCAGCAAGTGGAGTAATCAAAGATTACATATCGTCGTGGGCATGCAACTGTTGAACATATTTCGCATGTTGCATCTTCACGCGCTTAATTTCGCTCGGTTTGTCGAATTGTTGACGACGACGGAGTTCTTTGATAACGCCTGTTTTGTCGAATTTGCGTTTGAATTTCTTAATCGCACGCTCGATGTTCTCACCTTCTTTTACTGGTACTACGATCATTGCATACACCTCCTTTGTTTAACTCTCCAGGCAGTTAGCCTGTTCTGAGCTGATAGCGGATGTTTAAGTCTCCCGCATGACCTTTAAGTTAAGTACCCAGAGCCGGGGTCGAACCGGCACGGATTGCTCCACTGGTGTTTGAGAC
>JAEDLW010000070.1:0-5498 GCA_016295035.1 Paludibacteraceae bacterium | reverse complement strand
TATATTCTTTCCCGTCCCGGTATTCCTTGTGTATTCTATCCTCACTGGATAAAGTATAAGGATGCAATTAATAAGATGGTTATGGCTCGTCAGTTGACAGGTGTGCATTCTGAATCTGTATGTTCAGACGAATCTGCAGGTTCCGGCTATTACAAAGTAACTGTCACCGGAACCAATGGTATGATCCGATTGTTACTTGGTCCGGAAGGCATTAAAGATGTGCCCGAAGGCTTCCAACTGGCTTACAAGAGCGGAGATGGTGCAGATACTCCGTTCGCGATGTATTATAAGGCCAATAATGCAGAGACTCCGCGTCTGTCAATCACTCCGTCACAGAAGTTCAAAACTGCTACTTTCTCCGTAACTATGAAAGCGGCAGCTTTGTCCGGATCGCCAGTTATCTATTATACTACCGATGGCACAGATCCAACAACATCTTCAAGCGTTTATACCGGTGGAGTCACTATAAACAAAACAACAACTGTAAAGGCAATCGCCGTCATGAAAGGAAAGTCTTCTCCGGTGATGTCTGCTACTTATACGTATCAAGAGCCGCAAACGACACCTATTATCGTTCGTTTCAGAAAAGATGATACTTGGGGTTCTGATGTTGTTTATATCCACTCTTGGGGAACAGGTACCAATACCGGTGGTTGGCCGGGCTTGAGACTGAATGCAGGTGCGGACGGTTGGTTCACCTATCAATTCCCGGCAGCTGCTAAGAACCCGAGCTTCCTCTTCAATAATGGTGATAACGGGGTTCAAACCGGTGACTTGGTAACAGACTGCGATGTTTGCTACTTATGGCAATTCGGTTCCGAGGTGATAGATGCTGACTGCTCACAAGCAGAGATAGGTTTTAACTTGCTCATTAGTCCTGAATCAACGAAGTTCAGAGATAAAGACAAAGGTATCGATGTAATCATCTCTGCAGTTGGTGTTCCGAGTGGTACGACTCCGACTATTTACTACACAACGAATGGTACTGACCCAACGACATCTTCAACTTCTTCTACTTCTAATCCGCTGAAGCTTAACTTCAAGACTGATACGGAGTTACGCGCAATGGCAGTGGCAGGAAGCAAGAAAACAGATATCGTGAAGGCAACTTATACGTACAAAGAACCGCAACAAGGTCCGATTACAGTATCGTTCAAAGAACCGAGCTGGAAAGTGGTGAACTTGTACGCTTGGACGACAGATGGTACGGAAACGCCAATATTGGATGCTTGGCCTGGAACCAAACTGACTCAAACGGACGACAAGGGTGCATACTTCCACACCTTCGACGCGCAATACAAGACTGTTAATATCATTTGGAATAACGGTTCTGTACAATCAAAAGACATCTTGGTTGACGAGAATACCTGCTTCACATGGGATGCCGAGTTGAAGAATGCTGTGCCTCATGATTGCGAAGCGATGGCTATCGTGAACGTGGAAGATGCTACAAAACTCGACCTGCGCGCTCCGATGTATAACGTGCTCGGACAACAAGTAGATCATACGTACCAAGGTATCATCATCCAAAACGGACACAAATACCTTATAGTAAAATAAAGAGTAACAAACAATGAGGAAAATTATTTTATCCATATTAACGCTATTGAGCGTAACCTCTCTCTCTGCTGCGACTGTGTATTGCAAAATGACACAGTCGTGGTGGACTGCTGATGGCGCTGCTGTTGGTGTACACTATTGGGGAGGTACAAGTGCTGGAACCACATGGCCTGGTGTTCGTATGAGTCCTGTTTCAGGCCAAGATGGAATGTGGTCATATGACGTCCCCTCTGATGTTACTGGTCTCATCTTTGTACGCGTTAAGGGCAGCGGTGATATCGCTGATTGGGGCGCTAAAACAAAAGACCTGAAACTTCCAACTGATGGGAAAAACTTGTACACCATCACTTCTGCAAGTGCTGTTTGGGGAGAACCTGGATGCGATGGTGAATGGTCTGTTTTTGATGGCGAAGGTGGTGGCGACACTCCCGGTGGTGGCGGTTCGGACCCAATCACTCCGGGCGATGACTACTCCTCGGCTGTTCCATCTGAATGTACCGACGTGATGCTGCAGGCTTTCTACTGGGGCTCTAACTCCAATACAACTTATGGAGGATCGCAATGGTCTACTTTGCAATCACAGGCTTCAGAGATTTCCCAATACTTCCAGCTCGTTTGGCTTCCGCCTTCGTGCTTGGCTAACGATAATATGGGTTACCTGCCGAAACAATACCCCAATCAGAATAGTAAGATGGGTATGAAAGCAGGACTGAAGAATCTCATCAATGCGCTCCATAACGGTGGTACCCGTGTTTTGGCAGATGTCGTTATCAACCATGCGGCTAACAGTAGTAGTTGGAATGACTTTGTAGAGCAAGACTTCGGTACCTATGGTAAGTTCCAACCGCAAAGCTCATGGATTACCAGTGACGACGAGGCTAAAAGTAAAGGCTATAGCGTAGGAACTAACGCCGATGATGGACAAGAGTCTAATCGCAATTACGGATCTGCGCGGGATTGGGATCATAAGAGTAGCAACGTACAAGCCATGTGTAAAGCCTACCTCAAGTTCCTCAAAGGTGAAATCGGATATGATGGCTATCGATTCGACTACTGCGGAGGATACCACGTGTCGCATATCAATGACTACGTATCTGCTGCTAAACCCTATATTTCCGTCATGGAGTATTGGAACGGTGACGCTAACGTGCTCAAAAACCGTATCGACGACGCATCAAAGAATACAATGACCTTCGACTTCGCAAGCTTCTATACCGCTTATCAGCAAGGTATTGCCTCTAATAACTACAACAAACTCGTCAAACCCGGACTGCGTGGAAAAAACTACCAAAAGTATGCCGTTAACTTCATTGACAACCACGATACCTTCAATCGTGATGATATCAACAACGCCGACTGCGGCAATAAAAAGGATGGTAGTTCGATCAATAACAAGGAACTGATTATGCAATGCAACGCATATATGCTTTCGATGCCGGGTATTCCGTGCGTCTTCTGGCCGCACTGGTACACCTATAAATCCGACATCAAGGCAATGATTACCGCACGTCGTAGCGCGGGCATACACTCTGAAAGTGAAGTATCAGAAACATCCGGCTCAGGATATTACGAGGCTACTGTCACCGGTAAATACGGCAAAGTCGTACTCTACCTCGGCTCGTCTGCTTCCAAAGCAGCTCCAGCGGGCTACAAACAAGCTGTTAAAGGAGCCAAGTACGCTATGTACTACACCGGCACTATGCCACAGGCAGTGGAGAATGTAGAAATTGAGCAGCCAATGTTAGACAAAACATCGCCTATGTTCAATATCATGGGACTACAAGTGGATGCCAACTACCGCGGAATCGTTATCCAAAACGGTAACAAATACTTATTACAATAAATATTATATAATATACCTTATATATATTAAGTTTATTAACCTATTAAATCTAATTGCTTATGAAAAAGTTATTTCTTTCTGTATTCATTGCGTTGATGGGCATTATGACAATGTCTGCTTCAACGGTCTATTGCAAAATGACACAATCATGGTGGACTGCTGACGGCGCTGCTGTTGGTGTACACTATTGGGGAGATTTAAACGGTGGAACCCCATGGCCTGGTGTTCGTATGAGTCCTGTTGCAGGCCAAGATGGAATGTGGTCATATGACGTCCCCTCTGATGTTGCTGGTCTCATTTTTACTCGCGTTAATGGAGGTGGCGCTATCGATTACTGGGACGCTAAAACAAAAGACCTGGAACTTCCAACTGATGGGAAAAACTTGTACACCATCACTTCTGCAAGTGCTGTTTGGGGAGAACCTGGATGCGATGGTGAATGGTCTGTTTTTGATGGCGAAGGCGGTGGCGACACTCCCGGTGGTGGCGACACTCCCGGTGGTGGCGGTTCAACGCCTAACGCATACTGGTACTACAAAGGATTCATTGACGGTGGTAACCTTGAAAACGAAGAAGGTGGCTTCAACATCTTCAACTGCGGTACAGCTCATCTTGATGTATCAGAAAACGCTTACATATTTGTTATCTTCCAGCAAAAGGGTGTTCAGGGGGTTCAGTATATGGCTCCTGCATATGTAGATGGACCGACTCAGGCTACTATGACTACCACTGGCAACGAGAAACTGCATCTTGGACCTGGTTCATACACTCTCTATCTCTACAAAGAAGGTAGTGATGTTATCCTTTCTACGCAACCAATCGCTGGTAAAACACTTGTAAGTGAAAACTGCAATAGTGGTACTGCTATCCAAAACGTTAACGTTACTCTCGACCTCAACGCGCCGATGTTCGACGTCCTCGGACGCAAAGTCAATGCCGACTACCGCGGAATCATTATCCAAAACGGACAAAAATTCATCCGCTAATCTACCCGCTACCCTCCCGGTACCAATGGGTGCTCAATGGTTGCTCAATGGGTACTCAATGGGTGCTCTTCGGAACTGAAATAGGACTTAATCGGGAGAAAAACCTTGTAAATACTTGTTAATAAACAATATTTAAACACAACTAATTAACTTAATCTATTAAATCTAATCATTATGAGAAAGTTTCTTTCGTTATTGGTTGCTCTCGCAACTGTAACAATGGCTTGGGCTGCTCAAGGTGGTACTTTGACCTCGTCAAATACTCCTATTGACCCAACGCAAACTGTCACTCTCACGTATGATGGAACAGGTACCAATTTCGCTAATTGGGAACCATCCTGCTTTATCCACGCTTGGTTAGTAGCTGCTGACGGACAAACACTCAGCAAAAGCTATGCAACCGATTGGGCTTCGTGTAATGGTGACGATGATTATGCCTTGCTCGAAAGTAAGTTAAAAATGACTTATTCTGGAACAAAAGGCAATTACACAATCTCGATGAACATCAAAGAGTTCTTCAATGTCGCAGACGCTGACCTGCCTAAAATTGGAAAACTTGGTGTTGTTGTACGTGCGCAGTTCGATGGAGAAGACAACAAAACGAGCGATATGTTCGTTGATGTCGCTTACACTGCTCCCGCTGCAGGCACATCTGTTACTTACACTGTTGAAAGTACAAGTAAAGTGAATGTTACAGGAACTGCTCCAGAGGGAAGTTCTGCAACTTATGCTTCAACGTACACCAGTAAATGGCAATTGACAGGCGGCAATTCGATGACACTGACCCTTTCTGGTTTCGAAGGAAAGAAGATAACGGGTATTACTTTGTCAATGAGATCAAATTCTTCTAAAGGTAAAGGCTCTTTTACTGCTGTAGCAGGTACAACCACTATTGCTTCTATTGCTGATGCTGCTTTCAATACAGCATCATGGAACGGCGCGTGGTCAACGGAGTATGTAGATATTACACCAAAGTTGACAGAGGACAATTATAGTATTAAGAAAGATGAGAACGTTGTAATTACTATTACAGCTTCTGCAAATTCTCTTTACTGCCAATCCTTTACTATTGAATACGATGAAGCAGCTCCTGCTCCAACTCCTGTAGA
>JAEDLW010000069.1:0-5528 GCA_016295035.1 Paludibacteraceae bacterium | reverse complement strand
AAATCGAAGTCGCGAATCAAGAACTGTGAGAAGTTGAACAAAGCCACTTCATAAAGCAATTTATTCAGTTTGGTTTCATCGACATCAGGTAACTCGAACAAGATAAGACTTTGCGTATTACGATTGGATGAGAAAGCAATTGTTTCATCTGCTTCCGGCGATTCGTCCTCAGCTTCCGAACGCAATTGGTCCAGGTCGGACTTCATGTCGCCTTTCTGACTTTCCATTCCCTGCCCCATCATCGCCAACATATCTTTAGCCATTGCGCTGAGTTCATTTTCGGGATAGCGGTTAACCATATCCTTTAGCGCAATGACAAACGCGTCTTGCCCGTCCGTGCGCGCAATTGCGATAGCATTAAGGAAGAGGAAACGCGGCATCAAAGGCGACATCGGGAACGTCTCTTCCGCGTAATTTTTATTCGTTTTAACCGTAACGAACTCACTACGCTTGTACGCATCATACGTCAGTTCATAGACAGAATCCTGTTCTGCTATCATTCTGCGCAACTTAGCCACCATCTCCGGATCGGGATTGCGCTGATTGTTGATATTCTCTACCCGTTTATCGTTCGGGAAACGACGTTTAAACTCAGCATATGTTTCGTCCGCCAATTGCTGGTCTCCCACCTCATCCTGATAAATAAAGATAAGATTGAACAACGCATCCGCAATAAGGCTATCAGATAAAGCCAAGTCTTCTTCTGTTTTAGGAATCTGCTGCAAATAGAATTCGGGCTTATGGTTATCTGTCTCTAATTTATGACCATTTTGTGCGGTGGAATCGGAAGAAAGTGAATCTTTCCACTGAGTCATATCGTCGTTATTGTCATCCGTTGTAAACGATGCCATAACCGTTTTACTCAATCTGCGCCAGTTATCCTCTAACGGACGATTACCCCATTTTTTAGCGAATTGTTGCTTGCCGGAACGAATCAATTGTTCGTTGTAGAAATACCAGTCAGCCGCAGCTCCGCCTCCGCCACCTAACATATTGCGGGTATCCACACTTTGCAAACCACTATTCTCTGCTTCGCGCTGCGCTATCAGAGCTTCCTCAGCCGCTTTCTCTTCAGCAGCAATCAAGTCTGCCACAATCTGCTCCGCCACTTTGCGTTGTTCCTCCGGCGACAGTTTGGCCAATGCCTGGAGAGAATCTTGCAGCACAACTACGTTATACTCAGCAATCAACGCGTCCAAAGTAGTAGACAGCTTGCGCAAGCGAGCATAATCATCGTGATCGGCAGAAATAATAGTTATTGCTTCCTGATAGCACGGTTGCGCTTTTTCATAGTTACGCTGTGCATAATACAAATCACCTGCCTTGATAAGCACGGCGGCTTTAGCTGAACCAGCCTGCGTGGCGTTATCAATACCAAGTTGGTAATTTTCCAGCGCCTTCGCTGTATCCCTATTTGCGAGATAGATATCACCGATGGCACCGTAAATATTATCCAGTTTATCCTTATACTTGCTGAGTTTAGTCATCTTCTGCAGGGAACGAATAGCAGACTTACCTTGCAGGATGGCCTTGTTGATTTGCGCATGGAACTCCATTGCTTGCGGTGGTACCATTTTGATACACTTCTTGTATGCATCAATAGCATCCTTGTTGCGTCCTTCCATCTGATAAATCTGTCCTAAGACATATTGGAACCGCGGTTTATAGAATCGGCGTTTCTGATCGGGCAACGACAACTTGATGAACGGAATAGCCTCGTGGTACTGTTTACCTTTCAGCAACACATCTGCCTTTGTGGAAGCATATTGCGAAGAATGCTTACGACTTAAGGCATCTACATTCACTTTATTAATCATGTCCTCCGCCTCATACTGCCACCCCATTTCGGCATACGCGCGCGCTACCCAAAGTTGACTTTGAGCCACCACATCTGGATCGTAATCATAATGTTTAATGATATAGTTAAAAGTACCGATGGAACCGAGGAAATCTCCCTTACTAAACTCCGATTCTCCCAAACGAATCCATACTTTATCCATCTGATTGTTGAACTCCTCTTGCTCAAGCCATTTTTTGTATTTTGGATCCTGCCGCTTTTTGGGGTCAGGTTTAGGTTTTGCTTTAATCGAATGTAATTTAATACACTTGCGGCATTTTTCAATCATCTTATCCATCTGCGATGTAGATGCTTCTGCTGCTTTATGGTCACTTACAGGATACAGGGGAATAACCGTTGAGAAATCATCCTCATGCGCAGCAATAGTAGCTTGTTGCCCTTCCTCAAAAGCGATGTTTCCATTAAAGAAGATATTATATTTCACTTTTGTTTGGTGGAACGAACGATTAGCCGCAGTATTTTTCTGCGTAGAACACCCCGAAGCAATCAAGGCCATCAGTCCTATTGCCATAACTCCTATGTTCTTTCCACAATTTATCATTACACAAGACCTTTCACATGACTTTGCGCCGCTATGAACTCTTTCAGATAGAATGGCTCATAGTAAGCGAGATCCGTGCCTGTCAAACAATTCTTTTTATCCTTTATATGCGTGATGACCAACTGGCTCATCTCAGCTGCATCCGGAACGATATCCGCGATGAAATCAGCGTTTTCAGCAAATAACGCTTCACATTTCTCTGCTCCGTCGCCGAAATAATAGTTTTTTCCATCTCCCCATTCCACTGATTTAGGTGACTCCATCACCTTAGCAGTTATATTATTATGTAGGACAGGGATACCGTTTTGCACTCGATACAAAGCTGTATATACTTCCATCCGTCGGGCATCAATCATCGGCAACAGATAATCGCCTTCTTGTATGCTACGCTTCGCCATTATTGCAGCACAAAGCACTTCAGTTGTAGCAATCGGCACCAGTGGGATATTGAATCCGTAGCACAACCCTTTTGCCATACTTGCTCCAATACGCAGGCCTGTATAGCTTCCAGGTCCTTCGGACAGAGCAACGGCATCAAGTTGCAGCGACCGCGCCTTGAGCTCTGTCAACAATTCCTCAACAAAAACAGGCAACAACCGCGCATGGTTCGTTCCCTCTCGATTAATACGAGAGGCTATCGTCTGTCCGTCCATTGACAATGCAGCCGAACAAACGGAGGTGCTTGTTTCAATTGCTAGAACTGTCATCTTTGCACATTTAGCGTGCAAAAGTACACTTTTTTTTGCATACATGCAAATATTTATGTAATTTTGCCAAAAATAATACAAAAATTGATTATCTCATGACAAACATTGTTGTCTTTACCGGCGCAGGAGTCTCTGCAGAAAGCGGACTTGGAACATTCCGTGATTCAGATGGTTTATGGGAAAAATACCGCATTGAAGATGTCTGCACACATGAAGCATGGTTACGCAATCCTCAGCTATGTGTGGACTTTTATAATGCTCGCCGACGCGATACATTGGCAGCGCAGCCAAACCCGGCACATTACGCCATTACACGTTTACAGGAAGCCATTCCGACGACCCATATTATTACGCAAAACATAGATGATTTGCACGAGCGCGCAGGCAGTAAGGATATTATCCATTTACACGGTGAAATCGTGAAATTACGCTCGGAGCACGATGAATTGGCCACCGTTCCGCTTCAAGGATGGGAACAACATTATGGCGATCGTCATCCGGATGGATCATTATTACGTCCTTATATTGTTTTCTTTGGTGAGGGAGTGCCGTATTTCTCACAGGCATGTGCCATCGCATCGGAGGCCGACATTTTGGTTGTTGTTGGAACAAGTTTGAATGTATATCCAGCAGCCAGTTTATTACAATATGCTCCGATTTCATCGACTATTTACGTTGTCGATCCTGGTATGCCAGAGTTTGGTATCTATCGTAATAGAATACAACACCTCCGGAAGAAAGCTTCCGAAGGTGTACCAGAATTAGTTGATATGCTAATTAAACGCTTTGCGGAATAATCCTACTTCACTTCATGAATCAAGCAATGGCCAGTCATTTCTGCCGGTTGCTCAATACCTAAGATATGACAGATAGATGGTGCAACGTCTGCCAGAATTCCATCCTCACAGGTGTAAGGGAATTTACCGTCTTTTTCCTTACTGTCAGCGGGGATATAAACAAACGGAACAGGATTAAGTGAGTGTGCAGTATTTGGAGTACCATCGGGATTAACTGCGTTATCGGCATTTCCATGGTCAGCAATGATGATAATTTCATATCCGTTTCGTCGTGCAGCATTAACAACGCGGTCTACGCAAATATCAATCGTCACAACTGCCTGTTGGATAGAGTTATACACGCCAGTATGCCCAACCATATCGCCATTGGCGAAGTTAAGTATAATGCAATCGTATTTCTGACTATCCAATGCATTATTCAATGCTGCGGCCACTTCCGGAGCCGACATCTCTGGTTGTAAATCATAGGTAGTCACTTTAGGTGAAGGAATAAGGATACGATCTTCATTTTCGAATTGTGCATCACGGCCGCCAGAGAAGAAGAATGTTACGTGTGCAAACTTCTCTGTTTCTGCAATACGCAATTGTTTCATCCCCGCTTTTGCTACGATTTCACCGAGTGTATTCTGCACATTCTCTTTTGGGAAAAGGATATGCAAACCTGTGAATGTAGACTCATAAGGTGTCATGCAATAATAATCCAAATTAGGTATTGTCATCATACCTTGGTCGGGCATATCTTGTTGCGTGAGCACAATCGTCATCTCGCGCGCACGATCATTACGATAATTAAAGAAGATTACTACATCACCTTCCTCTATTTTAGCAAGAGGCTGACCATTACGGACATGAACTATAGGTTTGATAAATTCATCCGTTACATCGGCATCGTAGGATGCTTGCATGGCCTCGTGCATATTCTCGAAGTCAGCTCCTTTGCCATTCACAAGACAGTCATAAGCGATTTTAACGCGCTCCCAACGTTTGTCGCGGTCCATCGCATAGAAACGACCTTGAATTGTCGCGATTTCACCGGTAGTTTTTTCCATTTGTTCTTCAAGTTGATCGATAAATCCGATACCTGAATGCGGGTCTGTATCACGGCCATCCATGAAACAATGCACGAATGTGCGTCCATCAAGTCCGTACTCTTTTGCGATTTGAAGTAGGAAGAATAAATGATCAAGGGAGCTATGCACACCACCGTTTGATGTCAGACCCATGATGTGTAGTTTTTTGCCACTTTCTTTTGCATGGCTGAAAGCTGAAATAATCTCAGGATTTTGGCGAATCGAACCATCTTTGCATGCTCGGTTAATTTTCACCAAATCTTGATACACAACTCGGCCGGCACCTATATTAAGGTGACCGACTTCTGAGTTACCCATTTGTCCGTCAGGCAGGCCAACGTTTTCGCCACTTGCTTGCAGTTGTGAATGAGGATACTTGTCTAATAAAGCTGTCCAATGAGGAGTGTTAGTTGAATAGATGGCATTGGCGGCAGTCTTTTGACCGATTCCCCAACCATCAAGAATCATTAATAATGCTTTCATAAATAAAATAAATGGAGTGTCGGGATGACAAGATTTGAACTTGCGACCTCCGGTCCCCCAGACCGTTGCGCT
>JAEDLW010000024.1:0-23353 GCA_016295035.1 Paludibacteraceae bacterium | reverse complement strand
TATGGATGGCGGATTTGATTTCATCAAGGGTAAATCCGCGTTGTATTAGAAAACGGTAAAGAGAATCAAGAGTGGACTTATCAATTGACGGCAGTTGTTTTTGGGGCAGCCGCTGAGAAACAAGACGATTGAGGATACGCGAATACTCCTCGTCATCAATAGTTTGGATCGCCGATTGGATAATATCAAAAGCTATTTTTTTGCCGCGAAGCATGTATGCAATTTTAACCCTACCCCAACCTTGATAGAGTAGCTTGTCATGGACAAAGGCTTTGGCATAGCGTTCGTCTGAGATGAAATTTTCGGCGATGAGATAATCGATTATCTCGTCTTCGTTTTTTGAATCGCACTTCCATTGGCGAAGACGCATTCTGGCTTCCATTTCGCAATGTTCCGCAGCAGCACAGTAAGCCTCAATTTTAGTTTTTAATTCTGCCGGAGACCATTCTTGGTTTTTCATAGATATCGCGTTTAATTTGCACATTGTCAAAGTTGTTATTTATAAGGAGTTGAGCTACCTGCTCGGCGAAACGTTCATTGACTTCAAAATAGATAGATTTCGTCGATTTAATCGAACAAATACGTCGATAAAACCGCAGCGGATCGTCATCCGGTACAAATAGAGCAGAATGCGGTTCGTAGTCCAAAACATTCGATTCCATCGAGGATTTTTCAGAATTTAAAATATACGGTGGATTCGAGACAATCAAATCAAAAGTTCCGGTGAAATCGGAGAAAATATCGTGTTGGATCCACTGGATCTGTGTTTTATTACGGACTGCATTTTGTTTGGCGATTTGGAGTGCTTCGGCAGAAAAATCCACGCCGGTAATTTGCCAGTTGGGACGACGTTTTTTAAGTGCAATGGCGATGCAACCAGAACCAGTACCTATATCTAGCACAGAAAGCGGTTTATCAGCAGGATTTGTCTGTAGTATCCACTCAACGAGTTCGGCGGTCTCGGGACGTGGTATCAAAGTGGCAGAATTGACCAATAAATCGAGTCCAAACCACAAAGTATGACCAAAAATATACTGAATTGGCTCTTTTTTTTGCAATCTTTGCAAAATTATTTCGATATTCGAAATATTTTGTTTATCTTTGCAGGCTGAAATGTGTGCGCGTGAAAGCCCAGTGGTCTCTTCGAGTATCCAGAATGCCAAATCCGTAGCCTCTTGTGGGCTATAAAATGGGGCTAATTGGGACTGTATGTAAGTAATCATCGGATTCACGCTGCAAAGATACAAAAAAATGTTGGAATACACAAAATATATTTCACGTTGTGTGCAATTAGCGCGTTTGGGGGAGTATTATGTAGCCCCAAATCCGATGGTAGGTGCCGTTTTGGTGTATGATAGTAAAGGGGTGAATGGTTTAATGGGTGAAAGGATTATTGGTGAAGGTTGGCACAAGGAGTATGGCGGTCCACATGCTGAAGTGAATTGTTTTGCGAGTGTGCGTGAAGAAGATGAGCCGTTAGTGAAAGAGAGCACGCTGTTTGTGAGTTTGGAGCCATGTTCTCATTATGGGAAAACGCCCCCTTGTGCGGATTTGATTATACAGAAGGGTGTGAAGCGTGTGGTGGTGGGCATGTTAGACCCTAATCCGCAAGTTGCGGGCCAAGGTATTGCGCGCTTACGCGCGAATGGCATAGAAGTTGTGGTGGGTGTTATGGAAAAGGAATGTCGCGAATTGAACAAGCGATTTTTATGTCTGCATGAGAAGCATCGTCCATACGTGATACTCAAATGGGCAGAGACGGCAGACGGGTTCATGGACCGAAAACGCTCGATTCCATCGGCAGGAAATCTGACAGACACACAACCGCTGGTAATATCCACTCCGCTGAATAAACGGATAGTTCACAAGATGCGTGCGGAAAACATGGCAATATTGGTGGGATCCAACACAGCACTTTTAGATAACCCGAAGCTGAAGACAACGCATTGGGTGGGACGCAATCCAATCCGGGTGCTGTTAGATCGAAGAAGACGCGTACCACACGAGAGTGCCATTTTCTCGGATGATGCGGAAACGATTGTATATAGTGAGAACACTGAATGGCCGTTTGTGCTGGACGACTTAGCCAAACGCGGGATACACTCAATATTAGTAGAAGGCGGTGCACAGGTTCTAAACCATATTTTGGTGACGGGCATTTATGACGAAATACATGTAGAAAAGGGTGCCATGTGCATTGGAGAAGGTGTTGCGGCGCCGCAAGTGCTTCCGAGCACTTCGATAAAAGTTGATAAATAACTTGATTATGAGACAGCTAAAGATTATATTAGTGCTTTTTATCATCGGGATGATGGTTAGTTCGTGCACGCTCTTCAGGCGCAAGCACCATGCCGGAATTGCCGTAGAAGTGAATGGTCAATACCTTGAGTACACTGATTTAGACCAATTGACATTGGGTTTGTCGTCGGAAGACAGTGCGATTGTTGCAGACAACTATATCAAGCAATGGTCTACAGAGGTTCTACTGTATGACAAGGCCCGTAACAAATTGGATGACAGTCACATAGAGGCATTAGTGGAAGATTATCGTCGTAGTTTATATGCATACGCATATGCCGAACATCTGCTGCAACACATGTCGAAACAGTTGCCACAAGCGGAGATTGATTCGTTCTATGCGCTTCATAAGAATCAGTATATACTGAAAGACGCACTAGTTAAAGGCCTGCTGTTGATTGTGCCAAATGGTGCGCCTGACTTAGAAAAAGTGACGAAAGCTATGGGAAAAACAGATGAGAAAAACATCGAATTCATCGAGAAATATGCTTATCGTTATGCGACCGGATATGAGTTATTTACTGATGAATGGAAGACACTCAGTCAGTTGTTGGTATGGATGCCGATGAAGAAAGCGGATATGCAAAAACAAATGAAGCCGAATACATTGGTAACAATGACCGATTCTATATCAACTTATGTGCTGCAAGTGAATGATCTTCACGCTGCTGGTACCGTAATGCCGATTGAGTATGCCCGTTCAGAGATTGAACCGGTTTTATTGCGCGAGCGTGCAACAGAATATTTACAGCGTGAGCGTGAACGCATTTACGAGGACGGAGTTCGTTTTAAGAAAATACATCGTTATGAAAAAAAGTAAGATATTATTTGCATTTCTGCTGCTGTTTTGCGTGCAAGTTGTTGCTGACAACATTATCGACGAAGTGATATGGGTAGTCGGCGACGAAGCTATTCTACGCAGCGAAGTGGAAGAGGAACGTATGCGCGCGCAGTATGAAGGCCACCAGATTCCGGGTGACCCATATTGTTATATTCCTGAACAGTTGGCCGTTCAAAAACTTTTTCTTCACCAGGCGGAGATAGATTCGGTTGTTGTAAGCGAATCCACAGTAAGCCATCAAGTAGATATGCGGATGGATTATTATATCTCTCAAATTGGCTCCAAGGAGAAGATGGAAGAGTATTTCCGCAAGACGTCGAGTGAGATTCGCGAAGAGATGATGACATCGGTTCGCAATCAAATGACTATTCAACAGATGCAGAGCAAGTTAACGGAACATATCAAGCCTACTCCGGCAGATATTCGTCGCTACTATAACACCCTTCCTGCCGATTCGCTACCTATTATTCCGGCGCATGTGGAAGTGCAAGTAATCAGCTTTGAGCCCATTGTTCCTCAGGAAGAGATTGACCGTATAAAAGGCCAACTTCGCGAGTTTATCGACCGTGTAACAAGCGGCAGGACTGACTTTGCGATGTTGGCACGTTTGTATTCAGAAGATACGGAAAGTGCGAAACGCGGTGGAGAATTAGGTTTTGTAGGTAAAGGTCAGTTAGTGAGCGAGTTTGCGGATGTAGCGTTTAACCTGAATGACCCGAAACGCGTTTCCCGCATTGTGCAAACGGAGTACGGCTATCATATCATTCAACTGATTGAGAAGAAAGGCGACCGCATTAACTGCCGGCATATATTGCTTCGTCCGCGTGTTTCCGCCATTGATAAGGTGAGATCGTTAGAAAAACTGGATTCTATTCGCACGCTGATTGTGGATAGTGCAAAATTGACATTTGAGCAAGCGGTCATTATGTACTCACAGGATAAGAATACCGTTATGAATGCCGGCTTGATGACCAATCCTAATTCTGGCGGTACACAGTTTGAGTTTCAGGATCTGCCTTCTGACGTGGCGAAACAAGTATATACGATGCAGGAAGGTGAAGTGTCACAGCCGTTTATCATGATAGACCCGATGCGCAACAAAGAAGTTTGCGCAATAGTAAAGGTCCGCAGCAAAACAGATGTTCACAAAGCTAATATAGTGGATGACTTTCAGACGATTAAGGGTATGTTAGAAGCCAAGTTGGCGCAAGAATTCATCCATAATTGGGTGTTAAAGAAGCAGAAAGAAGTGTACGTTCAGATTGATGAGAAATGGCGTGGTTGTGATTTTCAATATCCTAACTGGATTCATGATTAAGTGAAGCGAGTTGTTAACATATTGCTTTTATTAGTTGTTCTTGCTGGGATTGCGCGAGGACAAGATATGGTGTATTTGATTCATTCGAATTCACTCAATTTTGACGAACGGCGGTTACCGGATGCCCAGATTCTGCGTGGCGATGTTATTTTTAAGCATGAAGAAGCGTTGATGTATTGTGACTCGGCGTATTTCTTTGACAAAAAGAATTCGTTACACGCGTTTAGTAATGTGCGGTTTGTACAAGGAGACACGCTATTTGGCTATGGCGATGCCCTTTACTACGATGGTAACACTAAGATTGCGCGGATTAGAGATAACGTGAAGTTGGTGCACTATGAAACGGTTCTGACCACGGATAGTTTAAACTATGACCGTAAAAAAGATTTAGCATACTATTTCAAGGGCGGTAAGATTGTGGATAGCCTGAATACGCTGACATCGGTTTGGGGGCAATACCACCCGAAAGATAATCAATCGGAGTTCAGATTCGATGTGGTTTTGGTGAATCCTAACTTCACCCTCACCTCCGATACGCTTAAGTATAACACGGATAGTCATATTGCAGATATTGTAGGTCCGACGACGATTGTCTATGAAGAAGAGACGACTATTTTATCTACGAACGGGCAATATAACACGGAAACGGAGCAATCGGAATTATATGACCGTTCAAAGGTTATTCACACGGACGGCAAGATGATGACTGGTGATACAATTTTCTATGACAAGAAAGTAGGTTATGGCCGTGTGTGGGGCAATATGGAAATGCGCGATTCGGTCCAAAAGGCTACATTATATGGCAACTACGGCGAAATGTATGAAGAGGACAGTCGCGGCTACGCGACCGATTCGGCATTGATGGTTGACTGGTCGGATGAAGATAGTTATGGCTATATGCATGCCGATACGCTGTTTACAGAGGATGTACATTACACATGGCGCGACACACTGCGACTGGATTCAGTTGGTATTGATACTGTTTACAAGCGGGTTCGTGCGCATCACGGTGTGCGGATTTACCGAACTGATATGCAAGCGGTATGCGATTCAATGGTATATAATGACTTAGATTCTGTAATGACACTATATACAGAGCCAGTTTGCTGGAACGAGAACAACCAGATTTCAGCCGATTCGATAGAGATATTCATGAAGGATGGCAAGGTGGATTATGCAAAAGGAACCGGAGCCGCACTGACAGTAAAGCAAGAGACAGACCAATATTTTGACCAATTGAGCGGAAAAGTGATGTATGCTTATATCCGAGACGGAGAATTACGGCAAGTGGATGTAAGCGGAAACGCGGAAACTATATTCTATCCAAAAGAGGATAATGGCGATTTCATCGGCATGAACACGACGGAATCGAGTAATGTGCAGATATTCTTTGTGAATGAGGAAGTAGAGCATGTGCTTTTTACGACTTCTACAACTGGCACGATGTATCCGTTGGATCAAATTCCGAGTGGTGCAGACCAATTGCATGCCTTCTTTTGGGCAACACAAGAACGTCCGCTAAAACCGGGAGATGTGTTTGACAATCCTCCTCGCACACCTCGTCCGTCCAGTGCGCCGAAGAGTGCCATTTCGTTTGACAAAGACAATCAAGATAATCCGTCGTCCAATGTAACACGCACGCTGGGAAACAAGACGAAACATAAAATTCAAAATAATGAAGAAAGTAGTGATGTTAGCGCTGATACTAAGCGCAATAACAGTAAGCGTCGCGGCGCAAGAAGGTAAATCCGCCATAGGTATTCAATTTGGCTTTGCACAAACGGATTACAGACTGAACAGTTGGGATCCTGAGGTGGATGGTAAGGAATTGTCCACCACTCCTTTGAATGGTTTCAAGGTTGGTTTGGTGTGGGATGCGACGTTCGTGAAAGGCTTTGGCTCGATGGTAGGACTGAACTATACTTTTGGTATGTACGACAGCGGTTGGAAATCTAAGAGCGAGTTCGCCATTTATCCTCAAGTGAAGGAAAAAGATTTATACAACCAGTTGGAGCTATTCGTTGATTGGCAGTACAAGTTCCAAATCGCAAGTGACACGTATATTATTCTATATACCGGTCCGACACTGCAATGCCAATTATCGTTGGTTGAACGGGAGTTTGAACGCACACTTAATGGAGATCAGGAGCTGCCACAGATTAACCACTTTGACTACGACGATGACGTTATGCACCAAGATTACAAGCGTGTTAATGTGACTTGGGGCGTAGGATTGGGTTTTCAATACGACCGCTATTACCTGCGCGGTGGATATGACTTCGGTTTGATTAATCCGTTCAAGATGGGCAATTTCAACGAAGTAGAATCGTTGGTAAAAGCGTACGGCACTGATTATAGCCGTGCTTCGCGCGGAAGAATCGACCAATGGAGTATTAAATTAGGTATATTCTTTTGGAGAACAGGCGAGTAATGATACCACGCGAAACAATAGATAAAGTTTTTGCCACTGCAAAGATTGAAGAAGTAGTTGGCGATTACGTGAAGCTAAAGCGTCGCGGTGCTAATTATATCGGTCTATGCCCTTTCCATACTGAGAAGACAGGATCGTTTACTGTGTCGCCGAGCAAGAGTTTATTCAAGTGTTTCGGCTGCGGAAAAGCAGGCAATGCGATTGGTTTCGTGATGGAGATTGAGCAATGTGGTTTTGCTGAGGCTATCAAGCAAGTGGCCAAGAAATACCATATTGAAGTGCAGGAAAAAGAATTAACAGCCGAGGAACAACAGCGCCAAGATGACCGCGAATCGATGTTCGTAGTGAATGAGTTCGCAAATAAATGGTTCCAAGAGCAATTATGGAATACAGATGAAGGAAAAGCGATCGGTTTGAGTTATTTCCGTCAACGCGGTCTAAGAGATGATATCATCAAGAAGTTCCAATTAGGTTATTCGCCGGAGAAAGGCAATCCTTTAGCCGCAGCGCTGAAGAAGAAGGGGTTTGTAGAGAAATATATTGTCAACGACGTAGATAGCAAGTTAGGTACAGGTCTTTGCGGTAAGGCAGAAGACGGACGTATTTATGACCGCTTTCGCGACCGTGTGATGTTTCCTATTCACACTGTTTCGGGGAAGCCGGTAGCCTTTGCGGGACGCATACTGAAGAAGAAAGACAATGTAGGCAAATACGTCAATTCTCCAGACTCGATTATTTACTCAAAGACGAATGAATTGTACGGAATCTATTTAGCTAAGAGTGCAATTGTTCGCGAGAACCTATGCTATATCGTTGAGGGACAGATGGATGTTATATCCATGCACCAAGCGGGTATAGAGAATGTCGTTGCTAACGGAGGAACAGCACTCACTAAACCGCAGATAAAACTGATTCAACGGTTTACTAATAATATCATCGAGTTGTACGATGGAGATGCGGCTGGTATTCACGCAGCCCTACGCGGAATAGATATGTTTCTGGAAGCAGGATTTAACGTAAAGATTGTGCTGCTTCCGGAAGGTGAAGACCCGGATTCGTTTGCTAACAGCCATAACGCGGATGAGTTTATCCAATATATCAAGGATAATCAAGTGGATTTTATCCGTTTCAAAGCACAATTGCTGCAAAAAGAGGCAAGTAATGACCCACAAAAGCGGGCAAATCTGATAAAGGATATTGTGGAGTCCATTTCTCATATTCCTGATATTATAACGCGACAGGTTTATATTAAGGATTGTTCTGATTTACTGCATATTCAAGAACAACTTTTGACTCGCGAAGTACGCTATAAGCGTCGTGAAAAAGGTATGGAGGAAACGGAAGCACGCAAGAAAGCGGAGGAGGACAACCGTGCCCAAGTGATGGCAGATGAAGCCAAAGGGGTGTTGGCAGAACCAAGTTCGTTACAACAAAGCAATAAGCCAAAAGTGCCATTGCAGTTAGACGAGAACTTCCGCAACTTATTGCAAATGATTGTCCGCTATGGCGAAAAGCCGCTTTATCAATTCGATGACGGCAGTTTCATCAACGTAGGTAATTATATCATTGAAACACTCAAAGGAGATAGTATTGAGGCGCCTAACGCACTATATCAGAAAGTGATTGATGAGTTTATCGCACATCAACAGGATGAAGGCTTTGAGGCGGAGCGATTCTATAAATTCCATCCTGATCCGGATGTGATGAAATTAGCTATTGATTTGATCACGGACAAGTATCAGTTAAGCACTATCTTTACCAAACAAAGTGTATCAGAAAATGTGACACGTGAAGTAAAAATCGCAACAGATGAGGATAAATTGCAAGAGTTAGTGCCACAATTATTGCTTGAGTTGAAATACACCATCATCACCCAACGCATAGAGCAGTTGACGGAAATGATTCATAAGGCAGAGGCAGATGATAATTTCGAGCTGCTTCGCCAGTTATTAAGTACTCAACCGGCCTTATTGGAGATTAAAAACGAAATTTGCAAACAATTAGGTAATCGCGTCATTACATTATAAGATGTTGTTCGATAGCATTATATATGGTCCTATTTACTCGCGCCGTTTGGGTTTGTCTTTGGGCGTAAATCTTATGCCAACGAATCATAAGTTATGCAGTTTCGATTGCGTTTATTGCGAAATCGGATGGAATACGCCTATTAGTCATCCATTATTGCCCTCACGAGAGGATGTAGCGAGGGCATTAGAGAAAGCATTGCAAGAGTTAGATCAACAACCGGACGTAATAACGTTCAGCGGTAACGGAGAGCCGACGTTGCATCCTGATTTTGAGGGCATCATTGCGGATACATTGGCACTACGCAATCGTTTTTGTCCGAAGGCCAAAGTGAGTGTGCTGAGCAACTCGACGCAAGTGGTTCGAGAGGATGTTTTTCGCGCTCTAAAGCAGTGTGATAACCGCATTATGAAATTGGATAGCGGTTTAGATCGTACTATGCAGCTGATAGACCGCCCAGTTAATGAACAATTGACTGTAAAGGCTATTATTGAACGGCTTCAACGATTTGAAGGGGATTTTACACTACAGACATGTTTCCTTCGAGGCATTGTGCCAGATGGAAATGGTGAGGCACACATTGATAATACGACAGAAGAAGAGTTGACTGCTTGGTATCAGGCCATCGATAGCATGCGGCCTAAACAAATAATGATTTATGTCATTGACCGCAAGACACCTTGTGAGAGGCTAGAGAAGATACCTCGCGTAAAGATGGATGAGATAGCCGCTCCATTGCGTCAAAAGGGTTACGATGTGATTGTAAGTGCATGAAAATACTGATTGCTCCTTTGAATTGGGGATTAGGTCACGCTACGCGTTGTATTCCACTTATACGTCAGTACCTGCAAGAGGGTGCTGATGTTGTTTTGGGTGGCACAGGAGAATCACTGCAGTTACTACGCAAACATTTCCCTGATTTGACAGTTGTAGAGTTAGCGCCCCTGCAATTGCGGTATAGCAAGGGAAGAAGTCAGGTGGGTGCGATGATATGCGCTGCTCCTCAAATCATACGCTTTGCGCGTAAGAACCGCAAGCGGGTAGACGAAATAGTTCATACGCTGAAAATTGACACTATTCTGTCGGATAACTGTTTCGGAGTATACAATCCGCATTGTGAGAATATTTACATGACCCATCAGTTGGAAATTTGTTTACCAAAAGGCTGGAAATGGTTAGAGTCTGTCGCAACAAGTGTACACGCACGACTATACGCTAACTATCAGCATATATGGGTGCCGGATAATGAAGCGGGTGAGTTATTGTCAGGACGATTAGGGCATCCTCAAAAGAAAGACAAACGGACACGGTACATTGGTCCTATATCGCGATTTAGTAAAAGTGAACCGATATCGACAGGTGATGCACAGTATGATGTGGTTGCTTTATTATCAGGTTTGGAACCCCAACGGAGCATCTTTGAAGAAGAGATTGTTAATCGATATGCGGATAGCAACAAAAGGGTGCTTATTGTGCGTGGAAAAGTAAGTGAACCGAATGTGCGCGTTACGCATAAAAATATTACGTTACTGCCCTCTTTGGATGACGAGGCACTAAAAAACGTGCTATACGGCGCGGAACTTATTATAGCTCGTAGCGGATATAGCACGATTATGGATTTGTGGGTTTTGGGATTACTCTATAAGGCCGAGTTACACCCTACTCCCGGACAATCGGAACAAGAATATCTTGCCCAATTACATCAGCACTCTTAAAACTCTACTTTCGGAGCTTTTTCAGCACCCTCTTCAGCCTTAAAGTATGGTTTATACTGGAAGCCGAACATCGAAGCTACTATATTAGCTGGGAAACGACGGATAAATGTATTATACTCTTTAGCGGTGTCATTAAAAGTGTTACGCGCAAACGTAATGCGGTTTTCAGTTCCTTCCAGTTGGTCCATCAACTGTTTGAAATTCTCATTTGCTTTGAGTTCAGGATAGTTCTCGGTCACAGCAAGGAGTCGTCCCAAAGCTTGTGAGAGTTCGCCTTGTGCATTCTGATAGGCAGCAAGTTGTTCCGGAGTAGCGTTTGCAGGATCAATTGTAATTTGCGTTGCTTTAGCGCGCGCTTCCATAACAGCTGTGTAGGTAGATTGCTCATGAGTAGCGTATCCCTTAACAGTTGACACAAGGTTCGGGATGAGATCGATACGACGTTGGTACTGGTTCTCAACTTGTCCCCAAGCGTTCTCTACGTTCTCTTCCATGGTCACCATAATATTATAGCGGCCAATGAGCCATGCAGCAATCATACCGATTACTGCTAAGACAATAATTGTGATTAGTACATTCTTTTTCATAATACGTAATATTTTGGTTGATTAATAAAAACGTTCGTTATTAGAAGTGTCTTCCTGCTCCACCACCTGAGGAAAGGCCGCCTCCCCAAGAGCCACTTGATGAAGAAGACGAACTGTATCCCCTACTGCTTGAACTACTGGAAGAATATGAATGCTCTTTCTTCGGGAGGATAATAGTTTTGCTCATTTTATGTCCGCAGCATTGGCATGTGTAGGTATTTAGTTTTTCTCCTTGGTGGGAATAGGTAGCACTGGTTATGATTTTATTGTCTGTTAATTTAGCCGCCTTTGCACCACAAGAAGGACAACAATCAAATTGATTGTATTTCGGTCCTTTGTGTTGTAAGAACTCTTGTTCACCGCAGTCAGGGCATATCCACAAACTATAGTCACAAGACTCGAGGTCTTTCTCAACTAATTGATTCTTGGTTAGATGGTTTTTTTCAACTTCCTGAGGAGCGCGCTGCATAGTATGTCCGCATTTCTTGCAGTTAGGAGGCGTCATTTTCACGTTCTTGCGCGCATACCTATAATATAGATAGAAGAAAAGCAATGGTATCGGGAAAATGAACATGAGGCAACCCAGCAAGGTCTGAGTATTTTTTGATTGATCCAGAATCTCCTTCTTGGACTGTCCCGGTTTACCATTAAGCTTTTTATAGCCGAGATATGCGAAAACGACCATCAAGATAAAGCCAAAAAGCAAGTAACTACCGAACACCCCCGCATCTTCTGGATTAGCTGGACGCTTTCCAGATATTAGTTCCATACGATTATCCGTCTCCATCAGTTTATCATAGATGGAAGTGGTAATGCGTATAATACCACCATCGAAGTCATCCTCTTTAAGATATGGGAGAGCGTCATCGAGTATATTACCGCAAGCAAGGTCAGTCATTATACCTTCAATACCACTACCTGTAATAATTTCCACTTCTCGGCTACTACGTGCCAAGAAAAGCAACAGGCCGGTATTTTTATCCTTATCACCTATGCCCCAATAATTAAAAAGCTTAAGAGCAAAGTCTCTGCCGGTAGGATATTGGTACTCGTCATATGCATCAATGGCTACGACTGCCATCTCAACATCTGTATTCAACTGCAGTTCCTTCAGTTTACTATTAAGTAACGCATCCGTCTCCAACGTTAAGACCGTGTCCGGATTAGAAACATAGAAGTCTTGTCCATTGACTTTTGGGGATGGTACTGTTTCGATGGTATATGCCACTGCCTGACAGAAGACTGGCATACAGATAAGAGACAGCAACAAAGCTAGTTTAGATAGTTTTTTCATACTCCAAAGCGTTTACGCTGCAAAGGTACTATAAAATTTGCATATATGCAAAAAAAAAGTGCAACTTTATTGCGAAAGTTGCACCTTTTTAATATTTCCGGCAATTACCGAAAGATATCCTCCAGATTATTTACCTTCTGCGAAGTTGTTCATTTCCTCTTCGAATACTTTTTTGAATTTCTCCATCTCGAAGTCGGTGCGAAGTTTCTCGTCATCAGAGATACGCTTGTTGCTTTCTTGTGTGAGAGCCTCAATGAACTCGTTGGTGGTGAGCTCGATAGCTACGTATGCGTGATACATAACGCCGTCTTTGTCTTCCACTTTGGTCACTTTGTCGCAAACAGGAACAGAACCACGGAGAATTTGGTTGGTAACGATACGAGCCATGTCCTGTACTTTACCGCGGAAATCAGCTTCATTGTCGAGATCGTAAGAAGAAGCATAGGTTTCAGTCACACGTTTGATGACAGCCTCTACACTGGTAGCCATTTCACGACGAGCAGCTACAATTGCCTTATCAGTAGCATTCTGCATGTTAGGAGAAATAGCGTTACCATTTGCACGGAGAGTCTTTTTGTCTGTTTTGTACTCTTTGCAAGGAACATTTACTTCAACTTCACCTTTGGTAGGAGTTGCTTTCTTGTTGCCGCAGCTAACCATTACGAGAGCAGCAGCCATGATGAATAGTACTTTTTTCATAATAGGAAAAATTTTAAGTTAATAAATGGGATTAATTGTATCACTTTATCATTTAACAATAAAGGTATTCTTTACTTTATTTCCACCGATATTGAGCGTTATGGTAATTTCGTTTTGCTCGCCGTCATAGCAGGATGTTTCAAAGTCGTATTTCACGATGCATTTACCATTCTGCGGAACGAACTGCATATCGTTGAGGCAATTGGAATCCAATTTTGGTTGAATAGTTGATGTGAGTTGTTTTTCGCCGAAGTACGGAGCATAAACCAATTGTTGTTTGCTGATAGAGATGAGTCTGATAACGATGGTTTTGAGGTAGCCGTTATAAACTTTCTCAATATTCTGGCACGTAGCACGGCGCGGATCCTGCTCCATTAATGATACACGCAACATGCGCACTTCCTGAACCCGTTGCAACATCTCTTCTACAGAGTTATAGGAAGTAAAGTTGTCCTTGCTGAAGCTAACCAGTTTTTGGTTGATTTCACGCTCGCGAGTCAGGAACTCATCGGAGAGCCTCATCAAATCAAAATGAGTGAACGGATACTTGATGTGGTAACGGTAAGTATACTCCTTGCCGCGTTTGATTTTCTCCCAGTAGTATTCTTCCACTTTCGCTTCGCTTACTTCGCTCAGGAAAGGAATTAGGGCACCTTTTGTCTCAACGAGGTTGTTATACTCTTCTAAAACATTGTATTTGCCGTTTACTCCTATTTCGTGAGTTTTAATAGCAGAAGAGGATTGCACGCTCTCGGCGATTGAACTAAGGATTTGCTTTCTTACTTGGGTCATTGCCTTATCCTTTGCGGTTTGCATGTCGACACCTTCAGCAGATACTACAATAAAATCCTTGCCAGAAGAGTACACCCATTTAGGTTGTCTGCCGGAGTTGTCCACCACTTTCTCTTTGCCAGCAATAGCAGGCAAGACACAGATAGCAGCACAAAGGATAATAAATAATTTCTTCATGATTATTGCCAATTAGAGGTGTTATACTCAGGTTGTTCTGCAGGAGCAGGTTGCTCTGCCTGTTCCGGTTGAGCGAGAAGCTCCTCAATAATGCGCTGTTTACCTTTGTTGAAGAAAGGTTTGAAAGCTTTATCGTTGGCTGAAATAGCCTTGATTGCGTTGAGGTAAGCTTTCTCTTCGGACGCACCAACACCTTTGCGTGTCAGAGCCATAGAGGCATAGAGGGTACCATCGATACCATTGCCTATGAAAAAGTGGACTTCTACCTCCACCACCCAATTTTGTGGTACTGTGGCGGTCAGTTGTTTGTCAATCACATTCACCGAAGTGGTGATTATATACACCTGGTTATCCATAGCGGAAAGTCCGTTTTTGAGTGTAGCTTGACGCATGCGGTTGAGAAGCAATGCTTCTGCTTCCGGTGCCATATTAGTCTCTGCTGAAATATACGGCGTCAGAGGTATAATTTCATACAGTTTTTGGTTCTCTTGTGCCCACAATCCTATTGTTGCACAAAGCAGCAATGCTGCAATAAAAATACGTTTCATATTATTTACTGCCAAGTACAATTAATAATTCACCCAATCCTTTTGTCGATATATTTGCAGGGATAGAATAGTCATCTTTCAGTTTGTTTCTCAAGCTACGAGCCCAGCGACGCGGATCGTTATCACGACCTTTATTGTCGGTAAGCGGCATACGAACTTGTTCAATGGTCATAGTTTTTCCAGATGGGCTAAGACTCGGAGAACCGAACTTGCCACCAACGGTATTGTCAGCGAGCCAGTCCTCGATAATCTCGTTCAGTTCATCACCATCGTACTCTTCCATAAGGTTGCCATCCCAGCTGTCCCAGCAGAAGATACGTACTTTTATAGCACGTCCCTTAGCTGCAAGGGTCTTGAAGTAATCAACCATCGTATTGCAGAAAGGATCAAACTGACCTTGGATAGCGGATTCGATAGCAAGTGCGATATTGAAGGACGAACTATAAGAGTTGTGGCTGGTCGTAGGAGGTATACCGCCGACAACAAAGTCTGTATAAGAGTCTATAGCGCTCATCGAGAAAGTGAGCGTCTTCTCGCTACCGCCTTTGAGGGTGTTTTCTGTCCAGTTAATCTCAATCCAAATATCTGCATTAGCCACACGGCGTAACATGTCTATCGGAGTCTCTGCTACTGATGAACCATCTTCGATACTCATCATGACAGCATTTTCAGCTTTCTCAGTCTTGAGGGAAGACAAGGCAGAACTGAGGTTTTTGGTCTCAAATCCGCGTGATACAAGACGAGCGTTGAGAGCTGTAATAGCTTGGTTCAGGTCGTTGTCCAATAGAGCTTTCTCGTAGTCTTGGATATACTCTGTCTGACCTTGGTTGTTGTAGGTCTTCATGCACTTGTGGTTATTGCAGTACACTTTGCTCGGTACAATCATAACGGTTGGCATTTTACCTTGTACGGTAGCAGCAGGAGCTATAATTCCATCTTTCTCCAGCCGTTCACGGAGTTGATCAAGTAGGACAACCACCGTAATACCAATCTTGTACTCTCTGTTCACTTTGAGGATTTGATCAGGCACACCATTGTTTACAAATGACACGTAACGTTGATAAGCGCCGCCTTCTTTGAAGAATTCTTCAAAATATTCAGCATTAGCATCCTCAACACTCGGATCAGCGATGAGAGCCTCGCGACCTACGATACGAGTGCCGTCGTTGGACGCAGGATATCCCTTGAACATGATTGCGTGTACCGCATTCTTAGCGGCCTGTGATACAGCCACTTTGTTGCTCTTGGAATAGGTCCAAATTCGAACGAGCGCTGTGCCCTGTGCGGCTTCGCCGACTACAGGTTGAATTTCATAGCGCCATTGAACGGTTTGTTTGTCCGCTTTTTTCTGTTGTGCAGAAGCACCGCAAACGCAGAGTACTACTGCCAGTAAAGTGAGGAATTTTCTCATTGTAAAGAAATTTAAGTTATTAATTGGTTTTTCGTTCTCTTATCAACATACCCGGTTGAATTGCTTTGGTAGCTGTTCCAACGAGAGTAAAGAGTGTGCCTTCTATTCCGTCAACATTGTTCTCCATGAGAGCATTAAAGCGGTTGTCCCATATCTGGTTATTGACGGGTTTGATCGTAGCAATGTGGTTGTAGGTCACCTTACCTTTGGCATTGATAACCGTTTCAAGCACCTCGTATTTAAGGCCTTCTTTCACACCTTCTTTTTGTCCAACCAGCGCGCGATAACCGAGCAATTTACCTTTGGCGTTATACTCGATGCCCATAATCGGTGTTTTGATTTTAAACGGCTCATTTTTACTTTGCAGTTCTGCAATGTTCCTATCAATAGAGCGTCGAGTAATCATCTCCAGCAAGCCTGTACGCGAATATTTACCTTTCTTCTGCGTCTTCTCATAAGCCGATGACTCGGCACTTAAGTATTTGACTTTAAAGAGTGAGTTATCGTTTAGGAAGGCGCGTACACGCTCAGGATTAGGTGTTTCGGTGTAGTACTTAGTGTAGAAAATATTGGATATACTGTCATTCCAAATCAGTTGGAAAAGGTACGAGTGAGTCATTACTTTGAATCCCGTGAAGCTATCCGCTATCTCTTGTCCAGCAAGCGCCAAATGGTCGCCAAGATTAGAGCCGGTAAATATGCCGTCAAACACTGCACCCAGTCCACCAAGCACATTTTTAGCGACATCGGCACGTTGTTCTGCCGTAATATAGGTCATATCACTCACGAGAATAAAAGAGTGCTCAATAAGGTCATTACTTATGGTCTGCAGTACGTTGATTCCTTCGGTAGTATAGCGCGCCATAACTGCCTCAGAGACAGTCACATTATAGTTTGAACGATTTTCCAGTACACGAGTGGAGAAAGTAGCAGAGTCTATGGAATTACCTTGCAGGTCAAACCACTTAGCTACCATACGCTTGCCCATTTGCGCTTCATTCAGCAATTTCTCTAAAACAACCGCATTCTTGGACTTCTCTGCTGCTGTAAGTACCACACTGCTACCATATACTTGACGGTGGAAGCCCTGTTCCTTGCCTTGGACACCTTTCACAGCATCATTATTGATAACGCGCAGGTCTACATCGTGATTATCGAATTTCTCAGAGGCAGGCAGATGAGTAAAGATTTTGTACACATCGTAACCAAATTCGTCTTCCGGATGATAAATCATCATATTCGTCAAGGCGTTGCGGTAATAAGGAGTATTCACGCTATTCGTTTGCGCCCAACCGCTTGCCACGAACAAAGTACTAATCACTATACAGAGTATTTTCTTCATGGCATTATGGTATTGAGTAATAAAATTCATTTACATCTGCAACAACAAAAAGGAAGTCTCCGCGTTGTCCGTCTTTTCCGTTCGCGCCATTCTTGCCGTCAGCAGCCTTGCCGGAGCATCCGCTACCTACGCCATGTTTGCCGCCTTTACCGCCTTGGCCTCCTTTGCCTCCTTTGCCTCCATCAACAGTAGCGGTCACAGCCTCAAGCCCAAAGGTATTGAGCAACGCATCACTTACACAAATAAGGAAAGTGCCACCAGGTGTTCCGTCACTGCCAGGATGTCCGTCTTCGCCGGGTTTTCCGCACGTACCTTTTACGTGGTGTTTATTCCCATTACTATCCGTCCATGTGCTTTCATTGACACCATTGGCGCCATTCACGCCGCGGCGCCCATCACTTCCGTCATGTCCTTCGGCTTCGAAGGTAAACGGTAAGCGAACTATCTGCAACTCTTTGGTCAGCAGATTATACATGAGCGCGATATCAGGGAACGTATTGCTGGGAAAAACATCAAAAGCATAAGCACCATCAGCGCCGCTGCAAGTAATCTCTTCACGCCAATCCATGTGTAAGTCGTAGGTATACTTTCCGCCGGAAGGAACATGCGTACAGGTAATCTTATAATCCGTCGGATACATACCAGCTGCAATATGAAGCACCGGCACTTGCAGCACAATTTTGTTGCCCTCCATCTTGATAGCAGGATTATTTGCTTCAAAAACGAAATCGGACATTGCGCACTCCTTATCTTTATTATTGAGGATTCGGATGTATTGCCCACCGGTAATAATCGCGCTGGACATGCGGTCACGCTTCACATTGAACTTTTCGCTGCCGCTTTTCCACCCTTCTTGCCCGTGAGACGAGTTACGAAGTGAGTAAATCGGCAATGCAACGGTTATATCCTTATTACTTGCTTTCAAGCGATAGACACCACTATTACCCTCTGTTACGAACCTTCCTTTGTTAGTCATAACTCTGGAGTCCACACTCGGAACTGACATACCTTGTCGAACGAGTTTTCTCGCTTTCTCCACCTCGAGTTTGGCTTTCTTTTCCGCCATCTCTTTTGGCAATGGGGCAATCTTACATACCGCAGCAGGAACCTTGCCCATCTGCTCATAAAGCGTTTGGGCGGCCAGCGTTCCTGCCAAAGCTGTAAGGGTTAATAATAGGGTTACTATCGGTTTTTTCATGGCAATTGATAATTTACATCCAACGGACGTACGCGAAGTCCATACGATGCGGCAGTAACTCGTTTTGCGGATACATACGCATTGCAAACTTCATGCTGCCAGCATAGTTCAGTTGATACGGTAGTTCGAAGTACAAGCGGCTTCCTTCTGCTTTAACGAGTTTAAGCGGTTTGGTTTCATAGAGTTTATTGTTATTGTGCGAAGAAGTGCGAATAGCAACTAACTCAACACCAATTGCGTTCTTATCATTGATATCCTTAATATCGATAACTGCTTGGAAGCCAAGTGTATCGCCCACGTTTGGTTGATTAACAACTTCGCTGTAGCCTGCGTCGATTACTTCTATCTTATCCCACTTGGATGCGATATTTTCTTTCCAAGCTGCTAACTCCTTCGCCTTCTTGAAGTTATCAGCTTCAAGCATCGCGTGACGTTTCGCGAGTTTGTTATAGAATTTCTCGAAGTAATCGTCCATCATACGCTTGGTTGTGAAGCGCGGAGTGATTTGGGTAACCGATTTCTTGATATACTCAATCCACTCAGGGCTATAACCTTTTGAGTTCTTTGCGTAATAGAGTGGAATGATTTTATTTTCAAGGATTTGGTAGATAGTAGCAGCATCCAATTGGTCTTGGTGAGCTTGGTTCTCGTAAGTACGAGTCTCAGTCAATGCCCAACCGGCACCTTCTACGTATCCTTCGTACCACCAACCGTCCTTAACGGAGAAGTTCAGTACGCCGTTCATTTGCGCTTTCTCGCCGGAAGTACCGGAAGCCTCGAGAGGACGAGTCGGCGTATTAAGCCAGATATCGACACCACTCACGAGACGCTTAGCCAGACGCATGTCATAATTCTCTAAGAAGATAATTTTACCGAGGAACTGTGGCATACGGCTAATCTCGATAATACGTTTAATCAGTCCTTGACCTGCTCCATCAGCAGGGTGTGCTTTACCTGTAAACAGGAACTGAACCGGATAATTAGGATTGTTAACCAATTTATCCAAGCGCTCCAGGTCTGTGAAGAGCAAGTGTGCACGTTTATAAGTAGCGAAACGACGTCCGAAACCGATAATGAGCGTATTCGCATTCATAGCGTCCAAAGCGCGAACGATACGAGCAGGATCACCTTGGCTCTTCATCCAGTCCTCACGGAATTGTACGCGGATATAATCAATCAGCTTTTGTTTGAGTTCCATACGTGTTGCCCAAATTTCCTCGTCAGGAATATCGTTGTAAGCTTTCCACATCTCGAGGTTTGATTGGTCTTTCCACCACCCTTTCGGGAACTTGGCGTTATACACAGCTTTCCATTCGGAAGCAGCCCAAGTTGGCATGTGCACACCATTGGTTACATAGTCAACGTGCAACTCTTCAGGGAAATAGCCCGGCCAAACGGGTGCGAACATTTTCTTACTTACTTCGCCGTGCAGCCATGATACGCCGTTTGCCTCTTGGCAAGTGTTGAGTGCGAAAACAGACATAGAGAATTTCTCGCCCTTATCTGCAGAATTTTGGCGGCCAAGTCCAATCAAATCGTCCCACTCTATACCTAATTTTTGAGGATACTCGTTCATATATTTGTAGAACAATCCTTCTTCGAAGTAGTCGTGACCAGCAGGAACCGGAGTATGGCAAGTGTACAAACCGCTTGCTCGAACGATTTCTTTAGCTTCGTCAAAAGACAGACCTTTCTCTTGCACGTAATCAACAAGTCGTTGCAAGCCCATCAAAGCTGCGTGACCCTCGTTGCAATGGTAAACGTCTTTCTTAATACCTAATTTCTTGAGCGCGAGCACACCACCTATACCGAGCAGAATCTCTTGTTTGAGACGGTTCTCGTTATCGCCACCATAGAGTTGGTGAGTAATGGAGCGATCCCATTCGCTATTCAGCTCATTGTCCGTATCCAGCAGATAGAGATTGATACGTCCAACGGCAACGCGCCATAAGTAAGCATGTACAAAACGCTCAGGATAAGGCACATCAATAACCATAGGCGTACCATCCTCGTTTTTCACCTGCTCCATAGGCAGATTTTGGAAGTTTTGTGCCTCATAATTAGCAATCTGTTGACCTTCCGGAGAAAGTGTCTGTGTGAAATAGCCGTAACGATACAGGAAACCAATTGCGGTCATATCCACGTTGCAGTCCGAAGCTTCTTTGAGGTAGTCACCAGCTAAGATACCGAGACCACCACTATATATTTTAAGCACATGTGTCAAGCCGTACTCCATGGAGAAGTAGGCAATAGATGGCTTATTCTTGTCATGTGGCTCGTCCATATAAGCGCGGAATTGAGCATACACATCGTCCAAGCGCTCCATGAACTTTTTATCTTCGCTCAACTCAGTCATTCTCTCAAAACTGATGATATTGAGCAACATAATTGGGTTGGATTGTGCGCGATGCCATGCATCGATATCAATGTCACGGAATAAATTCTTTGCATCGGAATTCCAAACCCACCACAGGTTATAGGCAATTTCCTGCAGTTTTCTCAAGTTTTTTGGCAAATTAGCATGAATAGTCATCTCATGCCAAGCCGGTTGATTTACTTCACTTACTTTTACTTGCATAAACTATTTTTTGATTGATTTATATTCTTTTTAGGCCTTTTATTTAGAAAAAGCGCGCAAAGATACATAAAAATTTGCATATACACAAATATTTTTGTAATTTTGCAGCGGAATTATGAAAAAAGATACTCACATACAGCATTTTGTTGTCCCAAATATAGATGCGGAAGTCATTCGTCGTCGCGACATGCGGGAAGTGTTCACCTTTACTATTGACCCGAAGGATGCCAAAGATTTTGATGATGCACTTTCGTTCGAGAAACAAGAAGACGGCACTTTCCAAGTCGGCGTACACATTGCCGATGTGACATATTTTGTACAGCCGGATACGGATATCGACAAATCTGCATACGAAAAAGCAACATCTATCTACTATGTAGATCATGTTATTCCGATGCTGCCCGAAAAACTATGCAATAATCTCTGCTCTCTGCGTCCTAATGAAGATAAACTGACTATGTCAGTCATTTTCACGATGGACGAAAACGCAAAAGTATTAAAGTACAAAATCTGTCGTACGGTTATCCGTTCAAACTTCCGTTTGGCGTACGAAGATGCTCAAAATATATTGGACGATTCAGCAGAGGTTGCGCTACCCTTGCGCTACTCTTGCGAGTTGGAAACGGCACTCAAAAAACTCAACGCTTTTGCCAATATTTTACGTCGTGAGCGAATGGCAAATGGGGCTTTGGACATTGAACAGGAAGAGTTGCAGTTTGAACTGGACGAAAACAAGCATCCTATCAAGATTACCTTCCATAAACCGACGGATGCTAATCACCTGATTGAAGAGTTTATGTTGCTGGCTAACAGAACGATAGCCACTGAGATGGGGAAACGCGGACACGAATTTGTTTACCGCATACACGATAAACCCGATAATGAAAAATTGGAACAAGTAGGTGCTTTTAGCAAACGATTTGGAGATACTATTCCAGCGTCTGTTATTGAGATGCTTACTATTCGCGCTATGGCAAAAGCGGTATATGATACCCATAACATCGGGCACTACGGCTTAGCATTTGACTATTATACACATTTCACGTCGCCTATTCGCCGTTATCCGGATATGATGGTGCATCGCTTAGTAGCTAAATTTATTCTTGGAGAGCGTACGCGCGGAGCAATTGCACCTGAAGAACTCAAAGAAGCATGCTTACATTGTTCCGAAATGGAACAGTTTGCGCAGCAAGAAGAGCGTGATTCCGTTAAAGAGATGCAGACTATCTGGATGGCAGACCATATGGGAGAAGAGTTTGACGGTACAATCGTTAATGTGACCGATTTCGGGCTATTTATTCGTTTGGACGATAACTGCTGCGAGGGATTGATTCATATAACCGATTTAGTCAAGGATGATTACATGCTCTATGACGCGAAGAACTTCCGTCTTATTGGAGAGCGAACAGGCAAGACTTTTACCATTGGCGACCGGCTACACGTCAAACTCACACGTGCCAACATCGACAAGAAACAGATAGATTTTGAGATAATCGAGCCAGAAAAGGCTAATAAATAATAAATTCTTAATTATTAATTTTTAATATGTAACATTTATGAAAAAAATTATTGCTCTGTGTATTGTAGCCATTTTGGCTATTACAACCGTTTCCGCTAAAAAGTACAAAGTGGCATTCGGTTTAGCTACCGGTTTTGAGTATGGCCCATCTCTGAAAGTTAACTTAACGGACCATATGACCATAATGAACGATTTGGCCTTTGTTCTTATGCCGAATACCGTTTTCGGCGATAAAGGATTCACTTTTAATGTGGGATGGATGGGACTGATTGACAATGCTAACTTCGCGTACGAAAAGAAGATTACCACCGGCCGAAACATCGACTTCAGTATCTTCGGCGGTGGCGGTCTGTCCTTGGGTTATGCTCAAGGTCCACTAGGCGATGGCGATGCCGGTAAGTTTGGTATTAACGCAATAGGAGGTATCGAAGCAGACATGACCAATGCACCTATTGAGTTTACGTTTGACTTCCGTCCCGGTTACGCAATGCTCTTCACCGGAGATGACACTGTTCACGGCCTTGACTGGTCGCTTGTCCTCGCTGTTCGCTACACGTTCTAAACCAAATGCTCCGCCTAC
>JAEDLW010000001.1:0-66955 GCA_016295035.1 Paludibacteraceae bacterium | reverse complement strand
TATCAAATATGCCATCGAAAAACTATAAATAAATCCATTAGAATATCATATATGTTAATTAAAATCTATAGTGCGGCACCGGTTGGAATAGAAGCTGTTCCTGTCACCATAGAGGTTCATACAGTGCCTGGATTTGACTTTACATTAGTCGGTCTGCCGGATAATGCTGTTAAAGAGTCACATGAACGTATCGTTGCCGCTTTGACAGTAAATAACTACGATGCTATGCGCCGTGCTTTTACTATCAATATGGCTCCGGCAGATATTAAAAAAGAAGGCGCGTCGTTTGACCTCCCTCTGGCAGTAGGTATGTTAGCAGGTAGTGAGATTGTTAGGACACATGAGTTGGACAATTATCTCATCTTAGGTGAACTTTCTTTGGATGGCTCATTGCAACCTATTCGTGGTGCACTTCCGATTGCACTATGTGCTCGAAAGGAGGGCTTCAAAGGAATAATCTTGCCCGAAGCTAATGCAGATGAGGCTGCTGTGGTAGATGGTATTGAGGTATATGGATTGAAAAATATAAATGAGGTAGTGCATTTCCTCAATGGAGAGCCTTTTGATGATTTGAATCCGGACAAGAAGTTTGAACCTGCCTATGTGGATATTCAGGCTCTCTTTGATGAAAAAGCTTTTCCTTCTGACTCAGATTTTGCAGATGTTCGTGGACAATATAAGGTGCGTCGTGCAGTTGAAATTGCTGCTGCAGGTGGACATAACATGATAATGGTAGGTCCACCCGGTGCAGGTAAGTCCATGATTGCCAAACGTATTCCTTCAATTTTACCTCCACTTACATTGGAAGAAGCACTGGAGACCACCAAGATTCACTCGGTTGCGGGGCTAACTAATAAACGCAAAGGTACGAGTGGTTCGCTTATCGTGCAACGTCCATTCCGTAGTCCGCATCATACTATCACCGATGTTGCGTTGGTTGGTGGTGGTTCTAACCCGCATCCCGGGGAAATATCTTTAGCTCATAATGGAGTGCTCTTTCTCGATGAACTCCCAGAGTATAAACGCTCTGTTTTGGAAGTCTTGCGGCAACCATTAGAAGATCGGCACATCACAGTCTCTCGAGCAAAAGACACGGTGGATTATCCTGCTTCCTTTATGTTGGTAGCAGCAATGAACCCTTGCCCATGCGGACACTATGGGGAGAATAACCCGGCACATCCTTGCACATGCACACCGGCGCAGATACACCGATATATGAGTAAAATTAGCGGGCCGCTGCTGGACAGAATAGATATTCAATGTGAGATAGAGGCCGTACCATATGAACAGTTACGTGACTCACAGCCAGGTGAAAGTTCTGCAGAAATGCGCGAACGAGTTCTTAAAGCGCGTGCTATTCAAAATGATCGGTTCAAACATAGCAAATTAGTACATTGTAATGCGATGATGACCTCTAAGATGGTGCGTCAGTATTGCGCTTTAGATGCTGAGTGTGATAAGATGTTGGAGTTTGCAATGACTAAACTGGGTCTCAGTGCCCGTGCATACGACCGTATCTTAAAAGTGGCGCGAACCATTGCTGACATAGAAGGTGCGCATGATATCCAGAAAAACCATCTGCTTGAGGCTATATCATACCGCTCCTTGGATCGGAGTAATTGGGCAGGATAGAGATAGATAATATAGACATTAAATAATAAAACTATGAGTACTAAGCAATCAAAATCATTAACAGTGATTACTATCATCGCTATGATGTTCCTCTATGCGATGATCTCTTTTGTTACTAACCTCGCTGCTCCTGTTGGTAAAATCTGGGGCGCTTCGTTTGAAGACCCCGCACAGGCAGAGCGTATGGGGATGTTGGGTAACCTCTTTAATTTCCTCGCGTACCTCATTATGGGTATCCCTGCGGGAAATATTTTATCCAAGTACGGATACAAGAAAACAGCGCTCGCTGCAATCTTCTTAGGATTTATCGGCATTGCCGTTCAGTGGATGAGTGGCGTCTTTGATAGCTTCGCTGTCTATCTCTGCGGCGCGCTACTCTGCGGCTTCTGCGTCTGCATGCTCAATACGGTCACAAATCCTATGCTCAACCTCTTAGGTGGCGGTGGTAACCGTGGTAACCAACTGAACATGATTGGCGGTACGCTCAACTCCTTATCCGGTGCGTTGACGCCAATGCTCGTCGGTGCTATCATCGGACAAAGCCTCTCCGGTAAAGAAATCGACGATGTCAATATCGTGCTCTATATCGCAATGGCAGTCTTTGCCTTCATCTTCCTCATTCTCTTTATCACTCCTATTGCCGAGCCGGCCGGAGCCGGACAACAAGTCACTTACGAGCGCAGCCCGTGGTCTTTCCGCCACCTCACGCTCGGCGTGATTGCCATCTTCTTCTATGTCGGTGTCGAAGTCGGTATCCCTGCCACACTCATCAGCTACCTCAAACCTACAGCAGGTTTCGCCGCCGCCGGTTTCGTTGCTGGTCTCTACTGGCTCCTCATGCTCGTCGGCCGCACCATAGGTTCCTTCATCGGCGGTAAAGTAAGCAGTAAAGTGATGGTTATCTGCGTTGCCTCCCTCGCTATTGCGCTCATGGTCGCAGCCATGTTCTTAGGCGACAGCATACAAGTATTGCTGCCCACCAACTGGGCTTTTGATATGGCACTCATGCCTATTGCAGCCTTGCTGATCATGCTCTGCGGTTTGTGCACTTCCGTTATGTGGACTTCTATCTTCAACATGGCGACCGAAGGACTCGGCAAATACACTGCTAAAGCCAGCGGTATATTCATGATGATGGTAGTCGGAGGTGGTGTCCTTCCTTACATCCAGAGTATCGTCGCAGCGCATAACTGTCTGATTAGTTATATCGTTCCGATTATCGGCGTTGCTTATATTCTGTGGTATGCACTCTTTGGCAGCAAGAATGTGAACAAAGATATCAAGATTGACTAAATCCCTCAATCCATGCTTCGGCTGATTCCAGCGCAAGAAAAGTGCGGAAAAATTACAATTCCGCACTTTTTGTTTGCACATATGCAAAAAAAGCAGTATCTTTGTGCGCTCATAGATAAATATAATGAGAGCGAATGGCCAATACTACATAAATGCTCAGCGGCAAGAAGTGATGTTGGGCATGATGAGAAAAGCAATAACTGCACTGGAGGCGCAGGGTATTAAACCTGTGCTTTTGAAAGGATTCGGTCTCGCTCGACTTTATGACCAACCGTATATGCGGAGTTGGGGAGATATTGATATCTTTGTTGGTAATGCCGATTACCACAAAGGAGCAGCAGCATTGCGAGAAGCTTTTCCGGAGGCCGCATTGTTTGATGGTGAGGAGGAGTACTACAAGCACTATAACCTGACGTTCTACAAACCGTTCAATACGGCCATAGAGATGCACCGTGTCAGCATGTCTCTCATGCACCCGCGAGATCAACGACTATACAGCCAATTAGAAACCGAAGGTCTCCTGCTAAATAGCGTGCGCTACACCAACGGAGAAGATAGCTGGTGGGAACCGGAGTGGAAATTCAACGTCTTATACGTCTTTATGCACAGTTGGGAACATTGGACGCATAACACTGCTGTGATGCGCCAGTTGGAGGATTTAGCCAGGCTGCTGACTAATGGGAAGCCGAAAGAGGTGAGCTATGATGCGCTAACTATTTACCTGAAAAAGAACTTGAGGAAGCTACACTTGCTACAAGCTTGGAAACTATATGCTTACCTCCTTGTGCACGATTTCGGGGTGCCGGAAACAATATGTCCGCTTTACGACCCGAAGGTTGCCCTTACAGCTGAGGCTCTAAAAACATCGATTGAACAAGGACGCGAATGTTTGCCCAAACGAACGGCACCGAAAAATGTGCTACTACGCAAGATGCATACGTTCCGTCAGCGCGTGCAAGAAGCCAAACTTATTGCTCGCTATGATCACATCTACGCGCGACATATGGTTTTGTCCAATATCGCCCAAAGCTGGCAGCGATTCCTGAGAGGTGAAAATACGCGGCATTGGGAATAATTCAAAAGTCAATAGATGAAGTTAAAAGAAGAAATACCATGAAAAAAGTTTTATTAGGAGATGAAGCCATTGCTCAAGCGGCCGTTGATGCCGGACTGAGCGGCGTCTATGCCTATCCTGGTACTCCAAGCACCGAAATCACAGAGTATATCCAATTACTCGAATCTAAACAGCCCACGGGTATTTTCTGTAAGTGGGCAACCAACGAAAAGACCGCCATGGAGGCTGCTTTAGGCATGAGCTACATGGGCAAACGGGCACTCGTATGCATGAAACATGTAGGTATGAATGTCTGCGCAGACGCTTTTATGAATGCCGCCATCACAGGTGTGAATGGTGGACTGGTAGTACTTGCGGCAGACGACCCGAGCATGCACAGTTCACAAAATGAACAAGACAGTCGTTTCTATGCTAAGTTTGCAATGATTCCCTGCCTTGAACCTAGTAACCAACAAGAGGCCTACAATCTCACTCGCTATGCCTTCGATTTGAGTGAGCGACTCCGCACACCTGTACTATTGCGCGTAACGACCAGAATGGCACATAGTAGATCCGTTGTAGAGACTGCAGAACCGCGAAAACAGAACGAAATGTCTGTGCCGAAGGACGTGCAACAGTTTATCCTTCTGCCTGCATTCGCAAAGCGCAACTACGCCGAATTGATAGCTGCACAGCCTGATTTTGTTAGCGAGAGCGAAAAGGCAGGCAATAATGTCTATACTAAAGGAAGCAACCCTAATAAGGCAATTGTAACAACAGGAATTGGCTATAACTACTTGCTTGAAAGTTTCATGTTGAAAGGTGAAAAGGCTTCCGTTCTCAAAATCACTCAGTATCCTCTCCCTAAGGCGCTCATTAATCAAATGGTGGCAGATGGTGCGGAAGAGATATTGGTGATAGAAGAGGGACAACCTGTAGTGGAAGAGCTGTTACGCGGCATGGTGCCGAGTAGCGTGAATGTTCGAGGCCGATTGACAGGCGACTTACCTCGCATGGGAGAACTAACACCCGATAGCGTGCGCGTTGCTTTAGGGCTTGACCCGTTGCCGACTCATGAGCCGGATGCTATTGTGGTAGGTCGTCCGCCTGCATTGTGCCAAGGATGCGGACACCGTGACATGTACACTGCTCTCAATGAGGTGGCTCGTGAGTATCCTAATTCACGTATCTTTGGCGATATAGGCTGTTACACTCTTGGAGCACTTTCACCCTTCCACGCCATACACGCTTGTGTAGAGATGGGAGCATCCGTAACGATGGCTAAAGGTGCAGCTGATGCTGGACAACATCCTGCTATAGCTGTCATAGGCGATTCTACTTTCACACACTCTGGTATGACAGGACTGCTCGACTGTGTGAATAGTAATGCCAACGTACTCGTACTCATAAGTGATAATCTCACCACCGGTATGACAGGCGGACAGGATTCTGCCGGAACAGGAAGACTCGAGCAGATATGTGAAGGACTGGGCGTAGATAAACAACATATACGTGTTGTTGTGCCCCTGCCGAAGAATATGGAGGAGATAAAAGCAGCTCTGCGGGAGGAGATTGATTATAATGGCGTGAGCGTCGTAATCGCCCGTCGCGAATGTATACAAACCTTGAAACGTCATCTTAAACAAGCGAAGCAATGAAACGGGATATAATCTTAGCGGGAGTGGGAGGACAAGGTATCCTTTCCATCGCAACAGTGATTGGTGAAGCGGCACTTAATGAGGGTCTATACCTCAAGCAGGCCGAAGTACACGGTATGTCACAACGTGGAGGAGACGTACAGTCGAATCTCCGACTCAGTGATGAACCGATTGCCTCGGACCTTATTGCTAAGGGGGGAGCAGACATTATCATCTCTCTCGAGCCGATGGAAGCGCTTAGGTACGTTCAATACCTTAAACCAGATGGTTGGATAGTGACCAATGAGGTGCCGCTAATCAATATACCAAACTATCCGGATATAGAGCAGGTTCTCTGCCACATACGCGGCTATAAGAATCATGTATTACTCAACTGTGAGGCACTTGCCAAAGAAGTCGGCGCACCTGCGCAGGCTGCTAACATGGTGCTACTTGGAGCTGCAATTCCGATGTTAGGTATAGACCATGATAAGATGATAGCTGGTATCCAACGCGTTTTTGCACGTAAAGGGGATGCCGTAGTGAATAGTAACTTAGCAGCCGTAGAGGCAGGATATAATGTTTCCGTTAAATAAACACATAGTAGATGCCACATGCCGTGACTTCGGATTGAGGAACGCGCACGAATTAGGTTCGGCATCCATACGCCAATTAGTAGGCGTAGTCAAAGACATAGAACGTGCTACAGGCGTGGAGTTTATTCACATGGAGTTAGGCAACCCGGGCCTCGCCAGCGAAACAATAGGCATATGGGCTGAACACGAGGCGTTGCTGCACGGCTGCGGCTCACAATACCCCTTGATAACCGGTGTTCCAGAACTGAAGCACTGGGGCTCGGAGTTTGTGCGTGCTTTCCTTGGACTAGATATTCCTGATGAGCGCATAGTGCCAACTGTAGGTAGTATGCAAGGTGCTTTTGCTCTTAACCTCACCATATCGCAGTTGGATGATGAGAAAAATACTGTGCTCTTCCTCGACCCTTGCTTCCCGGTACAAAAACTGCAGTGTAAGGTCATTGGCGTGAATGTGGACTCTATTGACGTGGGCGATTTCCGAGGAGAAGCGTTAGAGGATGAATTGGAGCGCCACTTCGCAACTGGTAAGATAGCCGCCATGCTCTTCTCCAATCCTAATAACCCGAGTTGGATGTGCCTTACTGATCGAGAACTGGAGATAATAGGTCGACTTGCAACAAAGCACAATGTGATGGTTATAGAAGACCTCGCTTATTTTAATATGGACTTCCGTGACCCAAATCGAGGCACACCTTACGAGCCGCCGTATCAGCCCTCTGTAGGACGATACACAAATAACGTAGTACACATGATTTCGTGTTCTAAAATGTTCTCTTATGCTGGACAACGCGGAGCTATATTGGCCGTAAATCCGTACTTTGCTAAACGCAAATATCCGGCATTGGCCGCACGCTATGATAACGACGGAGAGTTCATGCGCAACCTTGTCTATAATGTCCTGTATAGTTTATCGTCCGGCGTCACACACTCTGTGCAATATGGTATGGCGGCGATGTTTAAAGGAGCCTGTCAGGGACAAATTCCGTTTGTCAAAAACTCTTCTATTTATGCGCGCAAGGCACATCAGATAAAGGAAATTATGCTCCGCAACGGATTTCATATTGTATATGACAAAGATGCTGATGACCAAGAGGTGGGCGATGGTTTCTTCTTTACCTTCGGTTACAAGGACTGGACGGGTGAGAAAATGCTCAATAAACTTATCTACTATGGTGTATCGGCAATTTCATTGACCAGTACTGGCGCCAAACGTGAAGGTATGCGCGGATGCGCAAGTGCTGTGCGTGATGACCAGTTTGCAGAATTAGAAAAACGATTAAAGAAATTCAATGAAGATTATCAGTCCGAGTGAGGCGGTAGGTCTCGTGAGAAGTGGTGACACCATTGTAGTACAAGGCTCGACGTCGATACCGATGGTGCTATTGCACGCCTTAACTGCTCGTGCGAATGAGTTGCGTGACGTACGATTGATTTCCGGCTTTGGTGTGCATCCCGAAGATGCACCTTACGCCAAACGGGAATTGATGGATTCGTTTAAGGCCCAGTCTATCTTTGTGCCAAATAACCTGCGTCGTGCGATGCGTGAAGGTGTAGCGGATACGATACCGGCGTTCTTAGGCGAAGTGCCATTCCTCTTCCGTAGTGGACAAATCAAAGTGGATGTTGCTTTTATGCACGTTTCCGAGCCCGATGAGGAGGGCTACTGCTCGTTCGGTATGTCGGCAGATATTATCTATTCCGCAGCAGAGTGTGCACACGTGCGCATCGCGCAGATGAATAAGTACATGCCGCATACGCAAGGACCGGCTAAGATACATATCTCTCAACTGGACGCTATCTGCCGTGCGGACGAACCGCTGATTGAAGTGCCAACGCCTTTATCAAGCGAGGTGGATACGCGAATTGGTAACTTCATTGCAAACGAGATACCCGATGGCGCTACGTTGCAAATTGGAGTTGGTGGCATACCAAATGCAGTCATTAACGCACTCAAGAATCATCAGCATCTTGGCTTGCATACTGAAGCTATTACTGATGGCGTACTGCCTTTGATTCAGAGTGGGGTGATAGACAACAGCCTAAAGAAGATACGTCCCGGAAAGAGCGTTGGAAGTCTCGTATTAGGTTCTAAGGCTCTATATGACTATTTGGACTACAACAAAGAAATTGAGTTATACGACGTAGCATGGACCAATGACCCACAGATTATCCGTCAGAACCCCCGTTGCATGGCTATTAACTCTGCTGTGGAAGTCGATTTGACAGGACAGATTTGCGCCGACAGCATTGGTGATACCATTATCAGCGGCGTAGGTGGGCAACATGATTTCATGTACGGTAGCGCGCTTAGTGAAGGTGGTAAGTGTTTTATTGCGCTACCGAGTATGACGAGTAAAGGACAATCAAAGATTGTTGCGCATCTCGCTCCCGGAGCAGGTGTAGTGACGACAAGATTCCAAGCGCAGTATATTGTTACCGAGCACGGTATTGTTTATCTGCGTAATAAACCTATTATGGAGAGGGCAAAACTGCTTATCTCGATTGCCGATCCGTCGATGCGTGAAGAACTTGAACGCGCAGCTGTTGAACGTTTAGGAATAGGATTTCTGCGTTATAAATAAGGATTATGCGCTTTCTCGTGCGCAATTGTGGTAGTGTATCCGTGACCCGGGTACACTACTGTTTTTTCAGGCAGTTGGCTAAGACGGCGGAGAGAAGCTTGTAGGGTCACATAATCGCCACCGGGCAAGTCTGTGCGGCCTATGCTTTCTTGGAAAAGTGTGTCGCCGGAGAAAAGTATATTTTCTTGCTCAAAATAGAAGCAAACAGCATCTTCCTTATGCCCTGGTGTGTAAAGCATCCGGAATGAGAAACCGGCTATCGTCACCGGAGTGTTTTCATTTTCGTGCTCGTAGTTATAACCGTATTTTGGAATATCTGGATATGACTTCAGTATAACATCTAAACCGCATACATGGTCCAAATGCTCATGCGTAATTAGTATGGCGGACGGCGTAAGACGATGCTCTCCCAAAAAAGTGAGAATGCGGCTCTCTTCATTACTTCCGTACATACCCGGGTCAATAATCAAACATGGCTGGGGTTGATCATTTGGTTCCGATAAGGTCAGAATATAAGTGCACTCGCGGAATGGGTTGCAATAAAAAGTCTTGATATACAGCATATTCGTTCGATTTTGGGTGCAAAGATAGTGAAAAATCATAAAATATGCAAAAAAAGTCGAAAGAATCTTCATTTTATTTGTAAGAATGAAATTATTTATATACTTTTGTGGCAAATTAGAAATTGTGTGTGTGTAAAAGACTTCCTGTTTAGAGGATGTTGATACAACATTTATTAATAACTAAAACAAAAAACAAATGAAAAAAACTATTCTTTTTGCAGGACTTATGATGGTTGCTGCAATGTTTATTGGTTGCAACAACGACCACTCGCCTGAAACTTCGACAACGAAGCTTTGGTATGCATGCTCTGTTAGCAAAGACTCTCAAGGTATTGAGAAGTGTTATTATGGCTACATCGATGAGAAAGGTAATTTTGCTATTCCTGCTACCTACCTGTCTGCTTGTAACTTCAGCTGCGGTTACGCACTCGTTCGCGTGAGCGAGAATTCTGTCTATTTCATTGATGAGAAGAATAACATCCAAAATGCTCCTGATTTTGATGGCATAGCTAATTGGTTTTACTATGACCATGTACGTTACATTACCAGCAGTAAACTCTGGGGTATGCTGAACAAGAACTTCGAGATCGTTATTCAACCGGCTTATGTACAACTCGGTTATATGAGCGGTGACGGCTTAGTTGCTGCACAACAAACCGCTGATGGCAAGTGGGGTTACCTCGACAAAAATGGTGAAACCAAGATTGCTCCGATGTATGATTTTGCATACACTTTCGATCAAGGTTACGCAGTTGTTGTATTGGGCGACAATATGGGCGTTATCAACAAGAGCGGTGAATTCACTGTTGGACTTCAAAGTACCAAAGGTCTGTCTAACGTAGGTGGAGAGCGTATTGGTTTCCAAGATGCTCAATCTGGTAAAGTTGGTTTGATGGACTGCAAGGGTAATATCATCGTTCAAGCTATCTATGATGATTGGGATGGTATCGGTTTCACGGATGGTGACCTTATGGCTGTTAGTGCAAATGACAAATGGGGCTATATCGACAAGAACGGTAAGGTTAAGATTGCTCTGCAATTCGCTGATGCTGGTCCTTTCTGTGATGGTAAAGCATGGATTGCTCGTACAGAAGATGCAAACTATGAAACTATCGACGAGAATGGTAAGACTTTGCTTACTCTGGCTACGGGTGAATATCCTGCTACCATTTGGCGTCAAGGTCTGTGCTTGGTTACCAAGTATGATCCTACCGGCATAGAGTACAAATACATCAACGAGAAGGGTGCTATCGTTTATTCTTGGAAAGAGAGCGATTCTAATTCCTTTGGTGATGCAGATTGGGCTCCTGCTAAGAAAGCCGTTAAGAATGGCAAACGCGTAGACTTCAAGGAAATGATGAAGGCTACCCAATGGGGCTACCGTATTCAAGACTAATCATCTAAGTTGATAAACATGAAAAAGTCCTGCTTCACGGCAGGACTTTTTTTGTATAAAAGTGGTATAAAAATTTTATTACTCTTAGCCTTCCCTTGGCTTACAAAAAGGTTAGTAACATACTAACCACATAGTAATCACATACTAATCACATACTAATCACATACTAATCACATACTAACCACATACTAATCACATAGTAATAACGGGAACAGAACTGGATGCTGAGTAAATAAGAGTTAGATGCTGAGCAAATAAGAGTTAGATGCTGAGTAAATAAGAGTTAGAAGCTGAGTAAATTAGAGTTAGATGCTGAGTAAACAAGAGTTAGATGCTGAGCAAATAAGAGTTAGATGCTGAGTAAATAAGAGTTAGAAGCTGAGTAAATAAGAGTTGGATGCTGAGCAAATTAGAGTTAGAAGCTGAGCAAATAAGAGTTAGATGCTGAGCAATTAAGAGTTGGATGCTGAGCAAACAAGAAAAAGAGAAGAGTAGAAAAGAACTCAAGTAGGTTAGAGTGGAAGGTAGATGGCTTGTTTGGTTTTGAACCAGTCGGTAGGAAAGAAGGTCTGAAGGTCGGTGAGTTCTACGATGTTGCGGAAAGGATGCGTTTCAGCCTGAAGGTCGCCACCTTTGAGTACGATGAGGCCATTAGGCATGGCGTTCTTGTGGCGATGGTGTATGTTCTTGCGGACGAGTTTAACGAGATCGGGTAGTGGCATTACGGCACGAGAGACGACGAAATCGAATTGACGTTTCTCTTCTTCAGCACGCTCTTGGATGCACTCGACGTTTGTTAGTCCTATGCGCTCAGCGATATCCTGCGCCACGCGGATTTTCTTACCGATAGAGTCGATAAGTGTGAATTGGCACTCAGGGAACATGATAGCGAGCGGAATCCCCGGGAAACCGCCTCCTGTGCCGACGTCAAGGATAGTTGTTCCGGGTTGGAACTGAATGATTTTGGCAATAGCGAGTGAGTGGAGTAGGTGATGTTCTTCGAGATTATCGATGTCCTTGCGTGAGATGAGGTTGATCTTGGCGTTCCACTCGGGATAAAGAACATCAAGCTGAGCGAATTGCTCAGCCTGACGTTCGGTTAGTTTGAAATAATCGGCTATTAATTTCATGTTTATTACTGCGCGTTTATTGCCTTTGGCGTTTATAGCTTCGCGTTTATTACTCTGCGATATTGGTGAACACGTTTTGAACGTCCTCGTCCTCTTCGATCTTATCGATGAGTTTCTGAACAGACTCGCGTTGTTCATCGGTGAGTTGTTTGGTATCATTCGGGATGCGGACGAACTCGCACGATTGAATTTCAAAACCGTTATCCTCAAGATACTTCTGCATACCAGAGTATTGGTCGAAATCGCAATAGATAACAATCGTGTTCTCTTCCTCATCCACATCGAGTTCTTCAACTCCGAAGTCGATAAGTTCGAGTTCGAGTTCGTCAAGGTCGATGCCTTCCTTCATTGTAACCGTAAAGCAAGCTTTGCGGTCAAAGAGGAACTGCAAGCAACCTTGTGTACCGAGGTTTCCTCCATGCTTTGTGAAGTAGGAGCGAATATTTGCCACGGTGCGCATGTGGTTATCTGTCGCGGTCTCGATAAAGATAGCGATGCCGTGTGGGCCGTATCCTTCGTAGTTAATTTCCTTGTAGCCCTCAGACGACTTATCGGTAGCCTTTTTGATGGCGCGATCGATATTGTCTTTTGGCATGTTCTCGCGTTTGCATTGCTGAATAAGCATACGCAAGCGCGGGTTACAATCCGGATCAGCTCCGCCTTCGCGAGCAGCAATAGTGATTTCTTTACCCAGTTTAGTGAACGTGCGGGCCATATGTCCCCAGCGTTTCAGTTTTGTAGCTTTTCTGTATTCAAAAGCGCGTCCCATATTATCAATGATTAATGATTAATGATTAATGAATAATTAAAATCTATTTTGTTTCTTGGAGCTGGTTGAGCTCTTGTTTTTGCTGGTTTAGTTTCTGAATAGTCGCATTCTTGAGGCTGTCTTGACGCAAACTATCCATTCTCATTTTCTCCATTTTTTGTACGTGGCGGAGATAAGCAGCTGAATCGAAGTACTGTAGTTCGGTTTCAACCTTCACTTCCTCGAAAGTGATATCGAACTCAACGCGACGGTTCTTCGCACGACCTGCTTTGGTCTTGTTGTCTTCTATCGGACGAGACATACCATAACCTTTGGCCGAGATGCGCTCTTGCGGAACACCTTGCTTAACGAGGTAGTTCATCACACTGTTCGCACGTGCGTCAGAGAGCTTGAGGTTGTAGTCTTCCTTACCTACGTTATCGGTATGACCCTGTACTTCAATAATGAAGTTGGTGTTCTCGATGAACTGTTGCGCAATTTGGTTCAACAGCGGGAAGGAAACAGGTTTGATAACAGCTTTACCCGTTTCGAACTGGATACCTTGCATAGCCTTCTTGAGCAGGTTACGGATTTCTTTCTTCACTTCCGGACAACCCTTATTGTAATCGAGACCGGCTACCGTCGGACATTCGTCCTTATAATCAGGTACTCCGTCACCATCGGAATCAAGTTCGCAACCAAACTCATCGATATAACCACGTGCTTCTACCGGTGTATTCGGGCACTTATCCTTCCAGTCAGGAACGCTATCACCGTCGGTGTCAAGTTCGCAACCATTCTCATCAACGAAGCCACGTGCTTCAATTGGCGTGCCAGGACATTTGTCAAGGTAGTCATAAACGCCGTCAGAGTCGGTATCAAGTTCGCAACCATGCTCGTCTATATAACCGCGTGCTTCAACAGGCGTATTCGGACAGTTATCCATGTAATCAGGTACACCGTCACCATCGGTATCAAGCGTACAACCGTGTTCGTCCACGAAATTACGTGCCTCAGGAACAGTATTCGGGCAGAGATCAAGATAGTCATATACTCCGTCGGAGTCAGTATCAAGCGGACAGCCGAGCGTATCAATCAGTCCGTAAGCTGCAGACGGCGTATTCGGGCAGTTGTCAATATAGTCAGGCACACCGTCACCATCAGAATCAATCGGGCACCCCAGTTTGTCAACGGATACGTTAGTCGGTGTATTCGGGCAAACATCAAGTTTGTCAAAGATACCATCTAAGTCAGAATCTTTGTTCTTGTGGTTCGTACCCCATACAATGCTGAATCCCAGTGCAAGGTTTATACCTTTGGAGCGATAAGGAATAGGTATATCGCCTTTGTACGCATACGAGGTCGGAATATAATCCATAGCGAGTGTCATGTTCACGCCGTCATACGGCATGAAGCTCATACCGGCACCGATATTACTATACTTACCATTATTGATAAGCGAATAGCTGACAGCCAGATTGAACCAGTTACACGGACGGAGCGTACCACCGATGGTCAACTCTTCATAAAGGCGGTTGTTATAAAGTGTGGTCTTACTGAAGACACCTACACCAAGCAGGTTATCCAGGAAGTTAGCATCCACACCCACATTGAGGTGCATATTAACCATGCGCGCAAAACCAGCTTCACCAGGTTGGGAGTGCATACCCTTAGCGAATTTGATAAGCGAGGTTTTCGTATCACTCCAGAGACTATCCACGCTGAACTTGTCGTCTACGATGTAGTGTCCGTACTCAAAATTACCCACGCCGGTGAAAGTAGTGTCGATAGCGGTCTTGTAGGTTTTTCCCCTGTTCCAGTAAATGAAACCGACGTCATTCAACGCGAAGGAGATCTGAACTTGCTCAATCGGCTTGTAGGTAGCACCAATGTCAATAGCTGCACCATAACCGGATGGCTTAATATAGTCCATGATATCCATGCCTGTGGTCGCTTCGTTGAAGTTGATCTTTGTAAAGGCATCGTAGTCAACGCGCTCAGGCATAACTTTTTCCAATGGCATAGCTATGTCTACGCGGCCGTTTCCCCTTACATGCCACTCCTTAATAGAAGCATCGGCTGTAATGCTTTTGTTCCACATAGAAGCGTAGGCTTGACCAAGTAAGAACTTAAGTTTACCACCGACTGTCCAGTGCTCGTTAAGCTTATATGAGTAACCACCGCTAATCTCGGTGTACGCCATGACGTGCATGCCAAGTTGCGTAAGGTCGACGGTATTGACGCCATTGAGATCTTTCATTCCGCCTTGGAGTGCAAATTGGAAGAGGCCGCGCGGTAGGCTAACACCTCCATCAATACGCTCAGTGATGTTAATGTTGACATAGCCATTCTCCTTGTGTCGGAAGCCGAATCCAAGGATATTGAGCGTCATTTGGTTATTGATGAGCGTAGCCTTACGGAAGGCGTCGTAGAGTGCATTGCGGTCACCACCTTCGGGGTGCAATGCGGTGATAGTCTTTCCGTTGTAGTTATAGATAACGTCACGCATCGTCAACGAGTTATTACCTGCCCAGATGCTCATATAGCCCAGAGGCGTGAAGTTAACATAACCGTTGCTTACCGGCTGGAAAGCTGGGTTGACAATGTGACGCATAGGTGCGTTCTCAAGGAAGAATAGCGTATTTACTTCCTGTGCGTAACCAAAAGAGGTTGCGGATAGGAGAACGATTAGTAATGTTTGGCGTAGTTGTTTCATTGTTGTGTTCTCCTATTTATTTCTTTTTATCCTTTTTGTTAAAGTTAAGCACGGCATCAATATCCGTAGCTAAACCTATATTAAGCTTCAGCTGATCGTCTGAAGTAAGACGAATCAAGAAGTTCGGGTCTGTCTTATACTCGTCGTGTAAGTCTTTGCCGTCCAATTCTACGAAGTAGCGGATGCTCTTAATCTTAGTGAATGCATCGAAGTGCTTCTTGTGCAGATCCATGGTGTAAATAGTCACACCAGGCTCTGAGATTGTAGATATTCCTGCGTTGAACGAGTATTGTGGTGCGTTGAAGATCAATGTGTCAATCTGCGAGATGCGCAGCGGCTTGCTTGGATCTTCCGGATCCATTACGACATTCATATCTGCATCGTAGAAGTAAACGACACCTCGAATAGATAGCGGAATGCGGTTCTCGGCATGTAGCACGAGTTTGACATTGCTTGTCTTAATCGTATCAATGACATCAACGCCAGAGACCAGTGAGTCAAGCGAGTACTTGCTGATATTCACGTTTTTAGTGGTATCCACATAATTGGCTTCGACACCTTCGTTGAAGGCAAATGGTGCCCAGATGTCCGCTGCTACTTTGATACGCGTATCCGGCAGAATACGTATCTGCGGCGTGGATACAGAGTCAAAGTCGATATAGAATTTATAACCTAAGACATCCGGACGATTGTAAAACATTTTATCAATCTGTCCGCGGTAGGTGTCTTTGTCGAAGAGCACTTCATTGTGGATACTGTCGCCAATTGGAGCATCGAGAGGCAAGAATTGTCCGGGACGCCAGAAACTTTCTTGACGTTTAATTTGAGTCCTTCCAGGGTCAAAGTAAGCAAAAATGGAGTCATTCTTCTCAGTATTTTTTGCGTATAGATACTCACCATGTATGTTCATCACACCGGTAATAGTATGACCGATCATAACGTTCACCTTAGGATCATGGAATGGCAGGGTTGCTTTCTTAAAGTGACGCCATTTTGCCCACTCGTCCTCAATGATAATAGTGCTTTCGTCCCGCATATCAGCTGACGGACGGAAGAATCCCCAGATAGCCTCGTACTTGACGAACTGCACATTCAAATTGTAGTCGTAAGTAGCATTACTAGGAATCACGAGTGAGGTCTCCGTAGCCGGGATAGTGAAAGTGAATCTAATGTGCAATTGGCACGAGTCTTTTACGTTGTATGGATATTTCTTCCAATCGGTCTCGTCATGCTTGGTCATAAGATCCAAAACGAATTGGTCTATGGAGATAGGTATTCTTGAATCATACGCAAACTGACCTGCTCCGCATACTTCAACCATCTTGCCTTCAGGACGATGGAACTCCGGACCAAGCTCAATTTCTACTTTGTCCACCCAGCTTTCAAGCAGAGGCAGATTGGTACGACCTATCTTACTCGTGAAGTAAGAGTTGATAATCATGGCACTATCCAAACGTTCGTCGTAGATGTTTGAATTGATGTTCTTAAGTTTTAACCAGAATGGGAAGTCTAAAGTGATAGGGATTCCTAATTTGTCCGTTTTTACCTTACCGGAAGCATCCAGATAGCCCATTTCATTGAGTTTATCATGGACATTGAAATGCTTCGGACCAAAGTCTGTAATCTTTGATTTTAGGTCTACATCGTGGAACTTACGGCTGATGTCGAATGTGTCGCGGAAATAAAGTAACCTGTCATCGCCGACGTAAATACCATCTACTTTGCCGTTACCGATGAAGTTGCCTATATTGGCAGTCATCGAACCCATTGGGATAGCTAAGCCCAACTCCACCTCGGCTTGTGTATCGAGGTTGTCAAGGTCGATGTCCTCTTTACAACTGCTCATCGAGCCTACTACGAAAAATAGAGCGAGAGCATAGAGTAAATACTGTTTTTTCATATAGAAATTATTATTTATACCAAAAACGCGGCAAAGTTACAAAAATTATTTTATTTGTACAAATAAAAAGTGTATTTTTTACATAAATTATTGCCGAATAATATAAATTTGTTCGGTTGCTCGCGTGAGAGCAGTATAGTACCAGCGTAAATAATCGCGTTGGTCGTCGAGGGTAAGGATATTGTTAGGATTAGGTGTGCCGGGATCGATAAAGACGCGTCGCCACTGACCGCCTTGTGCCTTGTGACAAGTGACAGCATACGCAAAGCGTATCTGTAGTGCGTTGTAATACTCGTTCTCGCGAATGCGTTTTACGAGGTCTTTTTTGTTATGTATCTCTGGATAGTCTTCTGCTATTTTGCTGAAGAGTTCTCGCTGGAGAGCATAACTTTTATCCGGTGAGTCTGTGAAGAGAGTATCTATCCACAGAATAGCGTCCACATCATAATTGTAGTCTACTAATCGCAAGGAAGCATCAACAAAGTGGAAACCGTACAGTTCACGTTCATTACGAAGACGGGTGATTTCCATGATGTCGCCGTTGGCTAGGAAAGGAAGGTGGTCGTATTCTTTGGTCCAAAAATAGTTATTCTTACTGACCATGAGTCGGTCACCATTGCTTATTTGGTCCTCTTTCCAGAAAACTCTCGCGCGCACGCCCTGGTTGTAAAGGTTTGTGCGCTTGTTAGTGCGCGTAAGAATTATTGTTTCTTCATCGCCTACTTCTTGATAACTGCGTTCTAAGAGTTCTTGAACTTCTGTGCCATGTATTTCTTTAACGTCTCCACAAGGGTAGATTTGTACGGTAAAATCGGAAGAATTTAGCTTTTCACGCAGTTTGGTGGCATTGCGTAGAATGCCGCTATCAAGAGCTTGACGTGCTACTTGTGTGAGGCTGTAACTCATAACACTCAAACCATAGCCGGCAAGGAAGTCCGGTTCAAGCGCCTTGCTGTCGCTACTACCCACAGGTGGTAATTGAGCATCATCACCCAACAATAGCAAAGAGCAGCCTTGACTATTATAGACATAACTCACCAAGTCATTAAGCAGGCTTCCGGAACCGAAGTTCTCGTTATCCTTTACAGCGGGAATCATACTGGCTTCGTCAACGATGAAAAGGGTGTTTTGGTTCTTATTTTCAGCCACAGAAAATGTCTCCTGAACAGCCGAGTCCTGCCTGTAAATCCATTTATGAATTGTGAAGGCTGGATAACCGGAGTAGCGGGATAGTACTTTTGCAGCACGACCAGTCGGCGCTAAAAGGACGGTATTAATATGTAGTTTTTCTAATGCACGCACCAAGGCACTGACCACGCTCGTTTTACCGGTTCCTGCGTAGCCTTTAAGCACGAAACACTTGCGTGGATCCGGGCTCACCATAAAACGACCGAGGCGAGTGAAAAGTTCTCCTTTTTCTTCATTTGCCTCGAACGGAAGTTCCGCTTTAATGCGTGATATAATGAAATTTTCTAACAAAACGCTATTTTTTTTGCCAAAAACTTGTGTATTCCAAATAAAAGCAGTACTTTTGCAGCCGATTTAGGTAGGTGCTATACGACCAGCTCCCTCTAAATTCCCCCAGGTCTTGACCGAAGCAAGGGTAGGAGGTTGTAGCGGTGCGATGTAGTTAGCCTACCTTTTTTAATGTCTAATACCGAGTACATTATATTCTTTTCCGTCTACGATAAGCCATAGTGCTCCGTCTCGCAACACCTTACGTGCCGGGCTATTGTATTGGTTAGTTGTTATCAGATTAGTAGCTGTTTTGTATGCTTTCATAGCATCCGGAATGCCATAGCCGAAATTGGCGTCAGGGTCGTTGTAGTGGTCTGCAGATTGTATAATGAGGTCACGCAGTTCCATATTTGAGAGGTTGGGTAATGCAGACCAAAGACATGCAACCATTCCGGCAAACAAAGGCGTAGCGTAACTAGTGCCGTTTCCTGCGTCGATATTTATGCCGTCCGGTTTGACATAGTAAGCATATTCGCCAAGAGCGCACACGTCAGGTTTGACGCGTCCGTCGGCACTTGGACCGCGTGACGAGAATGAGGCTACATCACGATTATATGTTATGGCCCCCACGGCGCATATACTATCTGCATCGGCCGGAGCTGATAGATAGTGCCAGGCTTTATTCCCTTCATTGCCCATTGCGATGCAAACGAACATTCCTTTACGGGATGCGATAGTAGCCGCTCGAGATGCACGCGTCGTTTTGCCGTTAAGTTGGGAATAAGTCAAACTCCATTGCGCATTATCAAAAGCTTGATAACCTAATGAGGCGGTGAAGATATGTGCACCGAGGCTATCAGCTTTCTCCATCGCAGCCACCAAATTATCCAACTCTTTCGGGCTCTCGGTATCAGTCTCCTCAGAGCGTATCAGGTAGTAGTGCGCATTAACTGCTGCGCCATGGTAAGTGGAGGTGTTACCTGCAATAAACGAAAGGACATGCTCGCCGTGAGTACCACTGGAACTGAAGAAATCATAGGTGTCATCAGTTAAATCGTAGTGTCCAAGGAAATGTTCTGAATCTGCCCATTTTATATGGTTCACATTGTAAAAACCATTGTCGCAGATGGCGATACGAATGCCTTGCCCCTCATAACCGAGTTGGTGCAAAGGATGAAGATTGTAGATGGCCTGTTGCTGGTAATAGGACGGTTCGCCAACGACGGTCCGCTTCGCTAACTTGCGTTGTGAGATACCGGCAGGAATCGTTTTATCCCGCGTCATCGTAGCCGAAGAAACATAAGTAAGAGTGCGAATGGCTTGTATTGCCGTACTATCGTCCGTTTCAACCGTTGCTCCGTTGAACCAACGCGAGGTGTGAAGTACTGTTGCGCCAGTTGCTCGTATAGCATTGAGGTAATCAGTAGAAACGGGGTAGTCGAGGTCGTCTATTTCTATGTTATGTGCTTCGCGCATTGATAGTGCAGTAGGCGAGAGTGCTGGCGAAGTACTACCGATTTTGTCGGTAAAAGATACAAAATAGACATTTAAGAGGATAAATAGCAGGTTCATAGGCGACGTGTTAATAAGACGACGTTTTCTACATGTTGCGTCTGTGGGAACATATCTACCGGCTGAACAGCTTTTATTTCGTACAGATTGTCCATTAATGCCAAGTCGCGAGCTTGCGTAGCCGGATTGCAACTCACATAAACGATTCGCTCTGGTGCTGCATGCAAAATAACATTGACTACATCTTCGTGCATTCCAGCTCTTGGCGGGTCTGTGATAATGACATCAGGTCGACCATTTTGCTCGATGAAATCGGCAGAAAGTACATTTTTCATGTCTCCTGCAAAAAATATGGTATTGTCGAGGTGATTTAGCTGAGCATTAATACGTGCATCTACTACAGCGTCTTCAACATATTCGATTCCGATAACCTTGCTAGCATATGGTGCTACAAAATTAGCGATAGTGCCGGTTCCTGTGTAGAGATCATATATTAGCGGTTTATTTTTCGCACCTTCCAAGGCAAAATGGCGGGCTACCTTATATAATTCGTAAGCTTGTTCGGTATTGGTTTGATAGAAGGATTTAGGTCCTACTTTGAACTGCAGGTTTTCCATCTGTTCCAGGATATAATCCTGTCCGTAGAATGTCTGCACGGGCAAATCGCCGATGGTGTCGTTCAATTTCTCGTTGAGGCAATACATTAGGCTGACTATTTGCGGGAAATGCTCGTGCAACATGTTCATAAGACCTTCTATAGGTGTCTTTTTGTCGGCAAAAACGATAACCACCATTAGTTCACCGAGGTGGTTGTTACGTATCATTAGATTGCGTAGTTGCCCCTCATGGCTACGTTCGTTGTAAAACGTTATTCCACGTGACATGGCGTACTCACGCACGGCATTGCGTATCTCGTTTTGGATATTCGGCATCAGGTGACACTCATCAATCTGCAGCACTTTGTCGAAGCAGTTGGGTATATGAAAACCGAGTGCCGGCTCGCGAAGGGTTTCGTTGTTGGGATTTTCCTTTAATTCGCTCATTTGCTCTGTTGTCAGCCATTTATGCTCAGCAAAAGTGAACTCTAATTTGTTGCGATATTCATATATTTTTTTGCTGCCGAGAATCGGTGAAATCGGAGGAAGTTGTAACTTTCCTATTCGAGTCAAGTTATCTGTTACCTGTTGCTGTTTCCAACGTAGTTGTTCTTTGTAAGGAAGGATCTGCCATTTACAACCGCCGCATATACCATAGTGCTTGCACATAGCTTCGCAGCGTTGAGCCGAAGGGTGAATAAGACGTACGACTCGTCCTTCCATAAAGGAGTGCTTTTTCTTTGTCACTTGAATATCCACAATATCTCCCGGCACGCAGTAAGGAACGAAAACAACGACGTCGTCCACACGCGCTAAAGCTTTGCCTTCCGCAGCTATTCCGGTTATTTCAATGTGCTCTAATAGAGGTAGGTTCTTCTTTTTCATTTGCTCCTGAGTAAGATTTGGATTGATTGTTTATATAAGCTACTGAAGTCTTCAAAGCTCTCTAACGGAACACTCCAGATAACGCTGTTATTTGTTTTTATACAAGCAGGTATGCCGCTATCAGCAAAGCGAGCAAGAACGCACTCATCGGTTTTTGCGACTTGTCCGGTTGCATTTTCGGCGCAGAGGTATTGTGGATTAGGTGTTACCGCAAAGCGATAGTTCTTATCCCTAAGACGAACTTGACCAGTTCTGCTTGCATTAGGAATAGTGCCCAGTAATGCGCCACTAACCAGCGTTTTTCCTTGCCAACGAGTAAGTTCGGGGAAAGAGATGATAGTGTCTTTGCCGAAAATGATATCCAAAGCGTCCCAGCGTGCATCTATAGTGTCGATAGCCTCGCTATTCACGCTTATGAAAGTATAACCTAATTCTTGTAAAGCGTGTCCGTGCAGAACAGGGTAGTCATGCGTATTGCCGACTTGTCGTGTTCCGGTTTGGTCGCGATAAGACATGCCCCATCCGCAGTCGTCGTCGCTAACCCAGTCTAGTGCGCGGTTGAATTCCCATTGTTGGCCGATATAAATACCATCTTCTCCATCAGGAATGCTATATGAGTTAGGAACGATACCAGCCTTTTGGTTCTCAGCCCACCAACGCGGACCAGAAGTGAGGTTGAAGGCATTGATGATAAGTACAGAAGGTTTATTCGGTTTACCAATATGAGCACTTAATGTCTCGCTTGTGGCACTTGTTCCTCCGTCGTTTCCGGCTATTACGCGCACATCGTAACGCACACCTTGTTTGGCAGGTAGTTTATAATGTGTTTTGGTTGTGCGTTCAGCAGTATACCATGGGCCACCATTCTCACGCAGTTCAACGAGGTAGTAAGTTGGTTTTGCAGACGGTTCAATAGGGTCAATCGTCGGTATCCAAGTCAGTTCCATATCCGGTGAAATCGACATTTTCTGCACTTTAAGCGGCTGAACGACGAAGTCGGTACCTACTTGCGAGTGAATCCATCTGCCAATACCTTTATAGATAGCCCGTGCTACATCGTGCCGGAACTGTGGTTCAAGACCGAGACGGATATCCGCAAATTGTTTATGACTCAGTATTTCCAATAAAACGGCTGGTACTTGGGTATAACGTGCTTCGGCATATCCGGCATTCTGCAGTTCGCGGCGTTTCCAGTTTGGGTCATGTGTTGCGCGGATATCTTCGACTACTTGTGTTTGCACGTAGTCTGCCAAGTCGCGGTTGAGAATGCGGCTGCGCTTATTCGGGAACGTACGCATCTTGTAGTAGTCGTTGATAGAGTAGATGGCGAGTGTGCCAATTGTCAGGCTATCACCTACTTGCGAGTATCCATCGGTATGAAGCGCAATGGATAAAGTCACCGGTATGCCTTTTGTTTTAAGCCAATTGACCCAATGTCCTCGGCAGCGCAAGTCATCTAAATAATCGTTGCGCACACTATCTTTCGCGGGATTGGATTTATCGGTGACTGGATTCCATATGCTATCTGAAACGCCAATGTACTCAAGCCAATATCTTGCTCCTTCAGCCCAGCGCGGATAGCCACTTGGTCCGATTTCGCTAGCCTTTTCGTCCTTGCCATATCGTGCGCGCGGCCAATGTACGGTAGCGCCAGCGCGTTCAAGCATCTGGCTAACTTGTTCGGCGTACGATGTAGTATATAAATCTTCTACGGTGGACCACATTGTTGCGCGTTGTAATTTCCATCGGTCCTCATCGCGATTGTAGTAGATGCCGTGACTGGGCCATAGCGCGATATGCTGTCCGTTCAGATTACAGCCTAATTCACGGCGATTGGGTATAGGGTAGTGTTCCTCTTCTGGCCGCGAACGAAAACGCTCAGTAACCAGTTCGTCCAATTCGAATCCATCGGAGTAAATGGTGACATGCTCAGTATCTTTGCCGGTTACCCATTGGCTCACTTTCGCGCGCAAAGAGGAAATGTCATCAGGGCTGAGAGACAGGCAGGAGAGAGTTTTGTTTGTGTAGAGCCAAATCTCTTTGTCTTTTGTTTTGAGCTGGGTCACCCGCACTTTAGGTATGCAGCCGAGTTTGAAGTCTGCCCAGTTATCCAAGGAGTCTGCAAGTACGTGCAAATCAACAGCGTAGCCACTGGTTGCCAGCAGTAACAAAACAATGATACTCCCAATCTTTTTTATTCCCATTTTTCCCATTTGATTTATCATATATACACATTATTCCAAATTACGGCGCAAAGGTACAGCTTTTTTTGCATTTATGCAAATATTTTTCCATTAATTTATATTTTAATCACCTTAGGATTACACTATGAACAGCCTGACCACCTATAAATTACTTATAAATATCTTAAAAACATCCTATAAATATTTTAAGAACCACCTATGAATAACCTATGAATATCCTATGAATCACCTATGTTTTTGTGGTTGGTGATTGGTTTTTTGTGGTTGGTGATTGGTTTTTTGTGGTTGGTGTCATAGAGCTTTGGTTTTAAAATCGAGTGCAAAGATAATAAATTTTTGTGGGAAATGCAAGGATTTTTTATGATTTTTGCGATAAATTGTATGATTTGTACTTTTTTTAGCGGCAAATTCAATTTGCCTGAAATAGACAAAGAAAAAATGTGCTCGGACAAAGCCGGGCACTTTCACGCAATAATATGAGTTATAGTTTTCGCCATAATATACAATATTACGATTACTGCGAGCGTTTTTACCCTGCCCCGCACATGGATGTGAAAATGTGGAAATTGTAAAAAAGCACACGCTAATTTTTCGTCGAGCGTATTAGTAAAACAGCTTCTTTATAGCCTAGGAACATATGCTTTAGTGATTTGCAGTATTTTGGATGACAATTAATAAGCATGGTCCATATAGTCCAATTGACAAAAGAATACCCCCCCCAAAGCAAAGCTCTCAACTTATTAATTCGTGAAGTTTGATACCGATAGATGAATCTATACCAATAAACCGTCCTATTGCGCGCCATAGAAAAATATCTTAAAGATTTGTCTTCCAATTTACTCCGAGTTCTATGCCCCGCTCCTGCGTCTAAATGCTTATAACGAATACGTAACGCATAAGCCATCCGAAGGCCTATTTTATTTAGCTTACTAAAGAATACAGGTTCATCATAACTTGAATATGATGTATAAGAACCTTCTTCAAGCCAAGTTTCCTCCTCATAATGAGCCGCCTTTGCCAATTTTGTTTCAATAAAGAAACACTGAAAGCAAGCCGTTGTACATAGGTAACAAGTATCTAAATTATTACTATTTATATACACCTTATGCCCCGCGGCTAATGTCAATACATCCAAATATTTCGATTTTCTGCGACTTGTAAACATTTGTCCTGTAAATCCGTTCCGTAGTCGGGTTAGGAAGGGGTATCTCAAGTCCATTGTGTTACTATCCTGATTAGTATCAATTCCTTCCATAGGCAAGCAACAATTGAGATTATTGGCAATCATATATTTATACAATTCTTCTACCATAGTTGCTTCAAATTCCACATCATCGTCCACCACGAGGATATAATCAGATTTTGCAGTTAAGATTCCTTCTGCACGTTGTGTAGTCATGCCTTTTTTGCAACGTACAATGTGCTCATTACCATATGAATAATCTAATTCGTAACCATTTGGAATTGCAACTATAATTTCTTCCGGTTGAATTGTTTGATTGGCAATAGAATCCAACAAGGCCTTATACTTAAGCCCAGTGTTTCCAAGAGTCCTAATGACAACTGAATACGATAATTTTTTCATAGATTGATAGTTGTTTATGCATAACTATCAATCCGACAACGAGTACATAAAAAGTGTGAACCTCTATTCGCGTTCACGAAGGAGCCTAGGAAGAACCTCCGTCTACAACCCATAGAGAGTCCACACCAAAGTGAACCTTATTGAGTTGTATAGGAATGTCCTATTTTAGGTGCATTCGTGAAGCATTTACCCGTTTCGTAGAGAAATCAGTTTCCTAGGCTTTTTTCTTTTCGAACGCGAAATAATAGTAATGCTTGTAATACTATATGTCATCCCATTTAACGTCTAAGATCTGACGAATGATGGCATAAATACCTTTCAGGCTGCAAAGGTACGACAATTTTGGGATATATGCAAGAAAAATGATAAATTTGTCGAAAAAAGTAGTACTTTCGGACATCTGCCTTGCTCCGTACTTCTACCAAGCACTACGCAATTCCCCCGAACTTATGTTCGCGTAGCCCGGGGTATATCCAAACAATCCGCCTAAAAAATATAATAAATTCTATTTTTTTGCCAATTTTTTTGTCTATGTCAGATATTTGTAGTAATTTTGCGGCGTCGTAGTATGCAATATTTTGCATAGAACATTGGAGTTAACGATTTTGAAGTAGAAATTAACATTTAAAAATACCTAAAAATATTGAAAACATTGATATTATAACATTTAAAAATACCTAAAAATATTAAAAACATTGAGATTATAACATTTAAAAATACCTAAAATATGAAAAACATTGAGATTAAAACAAAGGTAAAAGTTTGTGCGTTTGACGAACTGACAGCAGAGGAAAAAGAGTTGGTAGAGATTGCCAAACACCAAACAGAGAACTCGTACTGTCCGTATTCAAAATTCCATGTGGGTGCGGCAGCGAAGTTAGATAATGGCGTGATTATTCGCGGTGCGAACCAAGAGAACGCAGCATATCCCAGTGGTTTGTGCGCAGAACGTACGACGCTGTTTGCTGCAGGCGCCAATTATCCTGAAGTGCCGGTGAATACGCTTTGTATTGCATGCTTCACGGGTGGACATTTCACGGAAATGCCCGGTGCTCCATGCGGAGCATGCCGACAAGTAATGATAGAAACAGAGCATCGTTACGGCAAACCGATGAAGGTGATTTTGTACGGTGAAAAGGAGATATTTATCTTTGAGAATGCTGCTGATCTGATGCCTGTTGGTTTCTTCTCGGAGGACCTGCTTGGATAATGATTAGATTATATATAGTAGACACTTGATAGTTGCAAATTGAGGGGAGTTAAGAAATTAGATATTTATTTGCTCAAGAATTTTCTTGGGTTGTTTATGGCGACGTTTTTCATCGCTATCTTCATTCTGCTTATGCAGTTTGTGTGGATGCATGTGAAGGACTTGGTCGGTAAAGGTGTGGAGATCTCTGTGCTGGCGGAGTTCTTTATCTATGCGACGGCTTCTGTTGTGCCATTGGCCTTACCATTGGCGATACTTCTTGCTTCTCTAATTTCTTTCGGTAATTTAGGTGAGAAGTTTGAGTTGACGGCGATGAAAGCCGCTGGGATATCGTTATTTCGCATCATGCAGCCGTTAGCAATTGCGATAGCGATAGTGAGTGTTGGCGCATTCTTCTTTTCCAATAATGTGCTTCCGAAATCGCAGACGAAGTTATGGGCGTTGATTTTCTCGCTTCGTCAGAAGTCTCCGGAATTGGATATTCCTGTGGGCGAATTCTACGATGGAATAGGTGGAACTAACGTTTATGTGCGCCAAAAGAATAACAAAACCGGTATGCTGTACGGCTTGATGTTATATGATTTTTCGGATGGCTTTAAGAATGCTACGGTAATTGTTGCCGACTCAGGTTTGATACAGATTACGAAGGACAAACAGCACTTGTTACTGACGTTATACAGTGGTGAATCCTTTGAGAACTTGGATCAGAAGCAGCAGAAAGCGACGGCCACACAGAAGAATATTCCGTATCGCCGCGAGACCTTTAATCGCAAGCAGATCCTGAAAGATTTCAACACGGAACTGAACCGCTATGATGAGTCTATTTTGCAAGATCAGCATGTGTCGAAGAATGTGGTGCAGTTGATTAGATCTGTGGATAGTGTGCAAGTTGTAGCACAAAGCAAGAGTCGTCAACAAAGCGAGAAACTGGTGGAGAAAAGTTATTTTGGCCGTGAGAATCAGAATGGTCGCATACTGCATCCTGTGACCAAGGAGGAACGGATAGAGTATGATGTAGATTCCCTTTATGCTCATATGACTGACCGCCAAAAACGTGCGATGATTAACTCTATGCTGGACAAAGTGCGCATTCAGGAGGATCAGATTAAATATAACGCGATGCTTTTGGATGATTACAAGCGATATATTCGGAAACATGAGATAGAACTGCATCGCAAGTTCACGTTGGCGTTTGCGTGTCTGATATTTTTCTTTATCGGTGCCCCTTTGGGAGCAATTATTCGCAAAGGTGGTTTAGGTGCTCCGGTAGTTATTTCGGTGATTATGTTTATCATATACTACATCATCGACAATACCGGTTATAAGATGGCTCGCGAAGCCTTTTGGCCTGTATGGACCGGGATGTGGTTGAGTTCGTTTGCCTTATTGCCAATAGGCGGATTCCTTACCTATAAGGCTGCAACAGATTCCGGTATGTTTAACCCAGAAGTATGGGCAAAAGTTTACGAAAGAATAAAAGTGAAAGTTATAGCAAAATGGACAAAATTGAAGAAGCATTAGTCGATTTCAAATCGGGTGAGTTCGTGATTGTTGTAGACGACGAAGACCGCGAGAATGAAGGCGATTTTATAATAGCGGCAGAGAAAATTACTCCTGAGAAGGTAAATTTTATGCTGCAGCATGGACGTGGTGTATTATGCGCTCCGATAACGGAAAGCCGTTGTGCAGAGCTTGATTTGATGCACCAGGTGGCGAATAACACGTCGATGTTGGGAACTCCTTTCACTGTGACGGTAGATAAACTGGAAGGCTGTACGACTGGTGTTTCAGCAGCCGACCGCGCTGCGACCATTCGTGCCTTGGCGGACCCTAAATCGACACCTTCTACCTTTGGTAGACCAGGACATATTAATCCGCTTTATGCCAAAAATCATGGCGTGCTTCAGCGTGCAGGACATACCGAGGCCGCTATAGATTTATGTCGTTTGTCGGGACTGACACCAGCCGCCGCGCTGATAGAAATCATGAATCAGGATGGCACGATGGCCCGTTTGCCTCAGTTGGAAAAAGTAGCGCAAGAGTATGGCCTAAAACTGATATCAATCAAGGACCTCATAGCGTATCGATTAAGTAAGGGTGAGAAGTTTAAAAAATCAGGTGAAAATGTCGATGAAATCGAGCGTTTTGAGGAACATGTACTTGTAGAACGTGGTGATACGGTATTCCTTCCAACAGAATATGGTGAGTTCCAATTGACTCCGTTCAAGGATTTGACTAATGGTTTGGAACATGTAGCCTTAGTAAAAGGTGAGTGGAAAGAGGATGAGGCTGTTCTTTGCCGTGTTCATAGCAGTTGTATGACAGGTGATGTGTTTGGTTCACGTCGTTGTGAGTGCGGCGAACAGTTGCATGAAGCTATGCGTAAAATTGATAAAGAGGGCAAAGGCGTGATTGTTTATATGAATCAAGAAGGTCGTGGAATAGGCCTAATGAACAAAATTCGCGCGTATAAGTTGCAAGAACAAGGTGAAGATACGGTGGAAGCTAATGTACATTTGGGTTTTCGCCCTGATGAAAGAGATTATGGAGTAGGTGCGCACATACTGCGCGAATTAGGTGCTCGCAAACTACGTCTGATGACAAACAATCCTGTAAAAAGAGTTGGTTTGGAGAGTTATGGCATAGAAATTGTAGAGAATGTGAGCATAGAGGTTACTCCAAACCCCTATAACCTGCGATACATGCAGACCAAGAAGGAGAAAATGCATCACAATTTAAATCTTGTGTGACTATGAAACGTTTAACTTATCTTTTCGCTATCCTGCTGATTAGCAGCGCTATAGCATGGGCTGACGAAACGATTACCGTTACAGCCACCAACAGTGACATCTCAGCAAACCTCGACCTCAAAGTTGTAGCCAAACTCTTTGGCGAGGCGAAGGACTTAGAGGACTTTGAGAGAAAGTTAAACGACCCCGACCAGGCTTTGGTAAATTTGGATCTCAATGGTGATGGTGATGTTGATTATATTCGTGTGATAGAAACGACAAGCGGCAACAAGCACTTGATTGTGCTTCAAGCTGTTTTGGCTAAGGACATTTACCAAGATGTGGCAAGTATTTATGTTGAGAAAGATGAGGCCAACAACGTCTCGGTACAAATAATTGGTGATGAGTATATCTATGGCGCTAACTATGTAATTGAACCTGTATACATTTACAGACCGGTTATTTATGATTGGTTCTGGGCACCTTATTGGACTTGCTGGCACTCTCCTTGGTATTGGGATTACTGGCCGGGTTGGTGGAGACCTTATTCATGCATAGGTTATCATGCTTACTACCACCACTGCTATGATTTTCATCATCATCACTATGGCTGCAGTTTCCATTATGCAAAAGAAGCTCGTCCGTCTTCTCACCGAATGGCGGAGGGTGTAAGTCGTCGCGAGTACGCGACATCGCATGCAGAGAGTTCGTTTGACAAACGTAATGTAGGTGTAGTAAATGCACGCCAGTTGGAGTCACCGAGACGATCATCATCTCGTACTTCTGCGGCCGTTCCTGCACAACATGGCACTTCATCGACATCGACAGCATCTTCAGCCCGCAGTTCACAATCGGCTTCATCAACGCGGAGCAGTTATACGTCTTCCGGAGCCTCGACGAGAAGTAGTTATTCGTCCTCCGGTGCTTCAACGCGCAGCAGTTATAATGGTGCATCTACAACTCGTAGCAGTTCGAGCAGCGTATCTTCTTCTCCTCGTTATTCATCCTCTGGTGGTCAATCGTCGTACCATAGCAGTGGTAGCAGTACTCGCTCAGCGAGCACTTATTCATCTGGAAGCAGCAGCCGTGGTTCTTACTCTTCCGGAGGTGGAAGCAGTTATTCAGGCGGTGGAAGTAGCCGTGGTGGCGGTGGTGTTTCAACCAGACGCTAAACTTGAGTCGAGTAGGTTAGACGCCTAAAAGCGACTTAACGAATTCTTCTTTATGGAAGGCCTGTAGGTCTTCCATTTTTTCGCCCAAACCAATATAATGAACAGGAATTTTGAATTGATCACTAATTCCGATGACCACGCCACCTTTGGCGGTTCCATCAAGTTTGGTGATGGCGAGACTGGTAACTTGTGTAGCACGTGTGAATTGTTTGGCTTGTTCAAAAGCATTTTGTCCTGTGGAACCGTCCAAAACCAACATAATATCGTGCGGTGCATCGGGTACGACTTTCTGCATGACAGACTTAATTTTAGTCAACTCATTCATGAGATTTATTTTGTTGTGCAGACGCCCCGCAGTATCGATGAGCACGACATCGGCATCGTTGGCTTTTGCGCTAGCAATCGTGTCATATGCTACAGAAGCAGGATCAGAGCCTTGTTGTTGCTTAATAACCGGCACTCCTACACGTTCACCCCATATACATAATTGCTCTACTGCCGCTGCTCTGAAAGTATCCGCTGCACCGAGGTAGACTTTTTTGCCCGCTTTTTTGTATTGGTATGCTAACTTACCGATAGTTGTAGTTTTTCCTACACCATTGACTCCTACAACCATTATCACGTACGGTTTTGCTGGTAAAGGCTCGGTGAAATCGCGAATATCAGTATCATGCTCGGACAACATATCAGCCACTTCATCGACTAAAAGTGCGTTGAATTCGGTTATTCCAATATATTTATCCCGTTTGACGCGTTCTTGAATACGCTCAATGATCTTCAGCGTTGTTTCAACTCCTACGTCAGAGGTGATGAGTGCTTCCTCTAAGTTATCAAGCACATCGTCATCTACGGTTGATTTCCCGGCAATGGCGTGGCTAATCTTGCTAAGCACGCTTTCTTTTGATTTTTCGAGACCTTTATCCAATGTCTCTTTTTTATCTTTTCCGAATAGTCCAAAAAATGCCATAATGAGTTATATTATAGTTGTTTACCCTTTTATTGCTTCTCGGATTTTAGCGATTATGTATGCTACATCTTCGTCTGTAACCATGGGTCCGGAAGGCAAACAAAGTCCTTTATGGAAAATTGATTCTGCAGTGCCGTCTATATATGCAGGACTTGATGCATATACTGGTTGTTTGTGCATAGGCTTCCAAAGAGGGCGACTCTCTATTCCGGCTGAATCAAGAAAGAGTCGCATTGCTTCGACATTACGGTTTGGCTCACAACTTGTGTGAATACTACCTCCACCATGTACAACGCCAGCAGCACCGCCTACTGCACCTTGAATAGCCTCTGCATATGCATTTTCTTCGCCTTTAATATGGAGGTTTTCGTCCAGTGTGATGGTGTTTAGCCAGAAATTTGGGTCGTGTTTTGTAGATGGGGCGTCATGGAAAGTGATACCTTCAATGTTTGCAAACGCTTCGCGGTATAGTTGCGCAATATGCTTATGATGGTTAATATGTGCATTCAACACAGTCATCTGCCCGCGACCTATACCTGCGCAGATATTCGATAAACGGTAGTTATAACCGATAGCCTCGTGCTGGTAGTATGGGTATGCTTCGCGTGCTTGTGTGGCGTACCACATGATTTTTTGTTTGTCCTCAGTGTCTTTGCAAATCAGTGCTCCTCCGCCTGAGGTTGTAATCATTTTATTACCATTAAAGGATAAAATGCCGAATTCACCGAATGTGCCTAATACTTGTCCGTCCCATCGCGACCCCATACCTTCTGCTGCATCTTCGATAACAGGGATATTATATTTATTTGCAATCGCCATGATTTCCTCAATGAGATATGGCATGCCGTATAGTGCTACTGGTATAATAGCCTTTGGGTAGTTTCCTGTTTTAGTTTTCCGATCAATGATAGCTCTTTCAAGAAGGACAGGATTCATGTTCCAAGAATCCGGCTCTGAGTCTACAAATATCGGTGTGGCCCCCAAATAAGCTACCGGATTAGATGAGGCACAAAACGTAAATGATTGGCAGATGACTTCATCACCAGCTTGCACGCCACATGCAATGAGCGCGAGATGAATAGCGGCTGTACCGGAAGACAAGGCAACTACTTGCTTATCCTGACCGACAAAGCGCTTGAGATCATCTTCAAAACCATTGACATTTGGTCCCAATGGAACCACCCAGTTGGTATCAAAGGCTTCTTGGATATACTTCTGTTCGTTTCCACTCATGTGCGCGAGGCACAAATAAATTCGTTTATTCATACCGTAGTTTTTAGTTACGACCATTGAATGGTTCCGCCGTGGCAACTCCTTCGTGAGAAATGTCTTTACGGTGCAACACATTATGAATAGTCATGAATATTATTTTCAGGTCTAATGTGAATGTTAAATGGTCCACATACCACACATCGTACTCGAATTTTTTGGTATGTGTTATGGCATTTCGTCCGTTTACTTGTGCCCAGCCTGTGATACCAGGTCGTACTTCATGACGCCGATGTTGTTCTGGGGAGTATAAAGGTAAGTATTTAACTAATAGCGGACGTGGCCCAATAAGAGCCATGTCTCCCTTAAGGACGTTGAACAATTGTGGCAGTTCATCAATAGAGGTTTTTCGGATAAATTTGCCGATAGCTGTTAGCCGTTGTGCATCCGGAAGCAAATTTCCGTTTTCATCTTTTTCATCCGTCATGGATTTAAACTTAACAACACGGAATATTTTTTCATCTTTTCCGGGTCTCTCTTGCGTAAAAAACACGCCTGCACCTTTGTTTGTCCAACACAAACAAATGTACACTATAATGAAAAGTGGACTAAGGCAAAGTATTGCAACAAGAGCAATAGTGAAGTCAAATATGCGTTTGAGGCAATGTTTGTACATTATTTTAATTGTCCATTATAGACATGAATATTCGTTTTGATTATTTTGGCTGGATTCCCGACAGCTATACTATTAGAAGGTATATCTTTGGTAACAATAGCTCCGCTTCCTATGACGACTTCGTCTCCTATATGCACACCGGGCATAATAATTGCATTAATGCCAACCACACAATCGTGACCAATATATGTGTCTGTACGTAGTGCACGACAGTGATCGTGTGCCATTACAAAAGCACCATTTAGTATCCAACTACGATCTCCAATGTGAATACCTTTAGGATTGATACTTTTGTCCAAATGCGCTTTATGTGCAATACGAACACCTTTCCCTAAATCCATTTTATACCATCTGCGCAAGAATTCGGGATAAGCATTCGTTAAGATAGTCCAAAGTTTGCTGCGAAGACTCATTTTCTCCAAACCATTTTATTGACAATACCGGTATAACTCTGTATTATTTTAACAACTTTAGTAGAAACATTCTCATCCGTGTAGTCGGGTACCGGTGAACCGAGGTCTGCATTATTATTCATCTCAACTGCGCAATCAACGGCTTGTAAAAGTGATTGCTCGTCAATTCCCGCAATAAAGAAGCATGCTTTGTCTAATGCTTCCGGTCGTTCTGTGGATGTGCGAATGCATATGGCAGGGAATGGGTGCCCGATCGACGTGAAGAAACTACTTTCTTCAGGAAGAGTACCACTATCGGACACGACTGCAAAAGCGTTCATTTGCAGACAGTTATAGTCGTGGAATCCAAGTGGTTCATGCTGTATGACACGCTTGTCTAACTGGAAACCGCTTGCCTCAAGACGCTTACGCGATCTAGGATGACAGCTATATAGAATAGGCATGTCGTATTTTTCAGCCATAGAATTAATGGCGTTAAAAAGTGACAGAAAATTTTTTTCTGTATCTATATTCTCCTCACGGTGTGCACTAAGAAGAATATATTTGCCTTTTTGCAAACCGAGGCGTTTATGAATGTCTGATGCTTCAATTTGTGGTAGGTTCGCATGCAGAACTTCGGCCATTGGAGAGCCTGTAACGTATGTACGCTCCTTAGGCAGTCCGCAATCGGCTAAATAGCGACGAGCATGTTCGCTGTAAGCTAAGTTAACGTCGGAGATAATATCCACAATACGTCTGTTTGTTTCCTCGGGCAGACATTCGTCCTTGCAACGGTTTCCAGCTTCCATATGGAAAATAGGAATATGGAGTCGTTTGGCACCTATAACAGACAAGCATGAGTTTGTATCTCCCAAAACGAGTACAGCTTCTGGTTGAATATCCACCATTAGTTGATAACTCTTTGCGATGATATTGCCCATTGTCTCGCCAAGGTCGTTTCCCACGGCATTCATATAAACATCTGGGTCTAACAAGCCAAGGTCACGGAAGAAAATACCATTTAAGTTATAGTCGTAATTCTGCCCAGTATGCACTAAAAGGGTGTCGAAATACTGTCGACATTTGTTGATTACAGCAGCTAAACGGATTATTTCCGGGCGTGTGCCTACTATAATTAGCAATTTCAGTTTACCATTGTTTTTGAAAGATGCCATATAAGTTTATTTTACTGGTTCGAAATATGTATCTGGATGAGTGGGGTCAAATTGTTCGTTCGCCCACATTACTGTTACTAAATTGTTTGTTTGAGACAGATTGATGATGTTATGTGTATATCCAGGAAGCATGTGTACCGCCTGTATATGTTCTCCGCATACTTCAAACTCAAGGATTTCCGCATGTGGATCATTGAGGTTTCGCATTTGAATAAGACCATGGCCGCTTACCACCATAAAAAACTCCCATTTTGAGTGGTGCCAATGTTGACCTTTCGTTATGCCAGGTTTGGAGATATTGATGCTTACCTGTCCGCAATTATCTGTTTTGAGCAGTTCGGTAAATGAGCCTCGTTCGTCAATATTCATTTTCAGGGGGAAGGCTACTTTTTCCTTTGGCAGATAACTGAGATACATGGAGTACAACTTCTTTGCAAAAGAGTGATTAGGAATTTCTGGAATGACAAGCGATTGGGGCTGGTTGTGGAACTGATGCAAAAGTGTGACTATTTCTCCGAGTGTAACTTTGTGTGTCAAAGGAGCTGCACAATATCTGCCGTTAGGAGAAAGAATAGTGTCAATACCGAGGAATTCACAATGGTGTTCTTCCCCTTTGAGTGCATGAATCATTTCCTCTATGAGGTCATCTATGTAGAGTAATTCCAGTTCAGTAGTAGGATCGTTTACCTGAATGGGCAAATCGTTAGCGATATTATTGCAGAAAGTGGCTACCGCCGAGTTGTAATTAGGTTTGCTCCATTTGCCAAAGAGGTTGGGGAAACGATACACAAGTACTTTTGCTCCAGTCTGGCGTGCATACTCAAAAAACAGTTCTTCACCAGCCAGTTTGCTTTTACCGTATTCACTATTACCGAAACGTCCGCTCAATGAAGCTTGCTGGGAAGATGAGAGCATTACAGGACATGTGTTGTGAAATTTCTTTAATGTGGAAAGAAGAGTACTCGCAAATCCAAAATTTCCCTGTATGAACTCAGATTGTTCTTTTGGGCGATTCACACCAGCCAAGTTGAACACAAAATCCGCTTTTTTGCAGAAGGCGTCAAGGTCTTCTTGTGTGCTGTCAAGGTCATACTCCATGATTTCCGAAACCGTCAAGTTTCCATAACAGCGGGCTTTCCCGTCGCGAATGTTTTTGAGTTCGGCACATAGGTTCTGTCCCACAAACCCCTTTGCTCCTGTAACCAGTATTTTCATAGATCGACGATTATTTAGCGATATTCTCTATACCATTCAACTCGTTTTGGATGTATTCGAGTGTAGCAATCTTTGCTTTTGTTTCCTCAAGATTCAAACGATATGTGTTGTTACTGTTGAATTCGTCAATCGTTACACGTTTCGTGTCACCCTCAATGAAGAATTTGTCGTAATTTAAATCGCGATTGTCAGCTGGAACACGGTAAAAATCTCCCATGTCTTCGGCTTTTGCGCATTCTTCTTTGGTGAGAAGCGTTTCGTACATTTTTTCCCCGTGGCGTATGCCGATAACTTTAATATCCTCATTCTTTCCTCCGAACAACTTGCATACAGCCTCTGCTTGTGTTTGAATGGTACAAGCGGGTGCTTTTTGAACTAGAATATCTCCGTTTTGTCCGTGTTCAAAAGCGAAAAGTACCAAATCCACGGCTTCGTCAAGGGACATAATGAAACGTGTCATCTTTGGTTCAGTGATGGTAATAGGATTACCTTGGCGGATTTGGTCAATCCATAAGGGAATAACAGATCCACGTGAGCACATTACGTTGCCGTAGCGCGTACAGCAGATACGTGTATTACCACTATATCGACTTTTGGCAACAGCAACTTTTTCTTCAATGGCCTTTGTGATGCCCATCGCATTGATTGGATATGCCGCTTTGTCAGTAGAGAGGCATATTACGCATTTTACTTGATGTTCAATAGCAGCAGTGAGTACGTTGTCGGTTCCGATAACGTTTGTGCGAACCGCTTCCATAGGGAAGAATTCACAGGAAGGAACTTGCTTGAGAGCGGCTGCATGGAAGATATAATCTACGCCCGGCATCGCACTACGGCATGATTCCAGCGAACGCACGTCTCCGATGTAAAATTTGATTTTGTGAGCTACTTTCGGATACTTTGCTTGATATTCATGCCTCATATCATCCTGTTTCTTTTCGTCGCGTGAAAAGATGCGGATTTCTTTGATGTCAGTATCAAGAAAGCGTTTTAAGACTGCATTTCCAAAACTACCTGTACCGCCGGTAATCAATAATGTTTTGTCTTTAAAAATGGACATATATTCAAAGTTTTTATATTTCAATTAATTCTGGAATAACAACATTGCTGGTTGTTAGTAGCATAGTTCCCCAACTGAGACCAAGACCGAACGTGGAACCAAGTAGCCGGATTGGTTTTTTTTGTCGCATTTTTTCACGCAAACGGGTCACCATAAGAAGTGGAATACTTGCAGGACCAGTATTGCCGAACTGTTCCAAATTGTATGGCACTTTATCTACTGGTAATTTAAGTTTTTTGACCATTCTGTCAACTATAAGTTTGTTCGCTTGATGAATTAAATAATAATCAATATCATTATCCTTATCTATTTCGAACTCAGTTAGTAAGTTGGCAACGGTTCTAGCCGGTTTACTAATAGCAAATGTGAAAACAGCCATACCATCAATGAGTGCGTCTTTAGGCGCGCGAATGATTCCATTACCAAAATCCTCTTGAATGAAAGAATCCTGTGTAATAGGATGCCGATACCCTCCATGAGGTGTCATAAGCGCTTTGAAACCACTGCCTTGAGTATGGAAATCAATAAGTATGGGCTCTGCAGTTGTATCGTATTCTAGTGCAATGGCAGTTCCGCTATCTCCAAATAGGGGAACCCGACTTTTATCTTGCATAGAGCCCATTCGCATTGCGGTATCACCAATGAGTAGAAGTGCTCGGTGTACATCTCCAGTAGTAAGCATATTGGCAGCAATATTGATTGCATACATACATCCGCAACACCCCATAGGAATATCTACACAAAAACAATTTTCGGATAATCCCAACCGATCTTGCAAAATGCATGATGTAGGTGGAGTCTTATAATCGCCGGTTACAGACTCAAATACCAATACATCAATAGTATCTTTTTCCCATCCGAGTTCTACTATTAATTTTTCAGCGGCTTCTTTGCAAAGGTCTGACGCACATAGTGAACTTGGACCAAGACGACGTTCAATAATACCGACTGTATTATTAAACACCTCTGCTTCTTCCTGATTGAAGAATGTAAAATCTTCTGTGCGGACGATTTCCTTAGGTACACATGCACTGACACCTGCAAGTCGTACGTTTTTTATATTCCAACGAGACATAAACCAATTAATATTTATAATTCAATGCCGTTTTTGGCGAGGATTTCTTTACCGGCATTGTAGCTGGTGCAAGCCATAATATCTTCGGGGTCAAGCATCAAATCAAAAATTTCTTCCATAAGAGAAATGATATTGAGTTGATGTACTGAATCCCATGCAGACACGTTTTCTTTGCTGTAGCAGTCACCTAATTCTTCTACTTTTGCACCAAAAACTTGTGCAAAAATGTCATTGTATTTATCTAAGTTGTTCATAACAATTATTTATTTTCCAATTTGCTATATAATTTCTTGCCGGCTTCGTTTTTTGGTATAGTGTCAATGAGACGTATCTCAAAAGATGTGGCGACAATGTGTGTTTTTTCGACAAGGGCTTCTTTTACGGCTTGTTGCTTAGTTGCGTCGGTGAGATACACTACCATCTTTTCGTCTGTACCTACACAGGCGCACTCTGTTTGGCAGTCGTTGGCAATAATCTGTTCGCATTCATCCAATCCGACACGCATTCCGAAGAGTTTAATGAAGCGTCCCAATCTGCCTACAATGTAATAGCACTTATCTTCATCGAAATATGCCAAATCTCCAGTACGAATGAAGCCGTTTCGTTCATCACCTTTAGTGAGGTCTTTAAGGCAAAAAGCGTAACCCATCGTCACGTTCTTGCCGCGATAGCACATTTCGCCTTCAGTGTGTGGTGTGTTGATGGGGGTCCCATTTTCGTCAATAAGGGATAACTCGCCATTGGGAACTGCAATTCCAATACTGCCAACTTTATCGAGTGCCCATTTTGCAGGAAGGTACGCCATACGTGCAGTACATTCAGATTGTCCATAAGTGGCAATCCAGCGTTTATTGTGATCGCGGCAGTATGTGGCAAACTCTACATTCAAGTCATGCGGCATCTTTCCGCCGCCTTGTGTGAGTAATTCCAAATCTGGTAAATCCATGCGGAAGAACCGCATTAGATTAAGAATTTGGAAAGAGTAGGGCACTCCAGTAAAGGACGTGGCATGCTCATCTTTGATGAACTTCCAGAAAGTTGCATCGGTCATGTTCCGGTTGGTAATAAGCACTGTTGCTCCAACGCGTAGGTGACTGAAAACCATTGACAAGCCCATTGTATAGTACAACGGAAGCACCATCAAAGGACGGTCTGTTTCTTTCAGTTCAAAGAAGGTAGAGATATTCAGTCCTGCAGCTTCAATATTTTCGTACTTATGACGAATAAGTTTTGGACTACCGGTGGAACCGGATGTTGGTAAGAGGTGGCTAAGGTTAGGGTGTAAAGGCACAATCGGGTAGTCTGTGCGTTGCAGCGTACCAGCTTTCCAAATATATTTTGGTCGGTAGGTCTGCAGAAGATTGTTGTATAGTGTTTCGTCTGTTTTGGCGTTGAGAATGAGTGGAACAAGTCTTTTGCTGATTAGCGAAGCCATCACCCAAGAAAGTGACTCCACGTTATTGTCTACCATCATAAAACATAGGGCGCGTTCAGTGACTTGAGTTGTGATATCATCTGCCAACCGAAGGATCTCAACGTATGTTACCTGTTTGCCGTCATTGTCAATGGCAGCAAGGCGTTTTTGGGCAATGTGGTCAAGATTTAGTAACATGTACTACATGATTATTCCGCCATCTATACCAATTACTTGGCCTGTGATATACATTGATGCATCCGAGGCAAGGAAGAGACAAAGTTGTGCAATTTCTTCCGGCTCTGCTAAGCGACCAAAAGGAATATCGTTGATTTTTTGAGCAAATTTTTCAGCCAGGACAGCTTTAAAACGGTCCGATCCAACCATACCAGGAGCGATAGCGTTTACTCGAATAGCATGCTCTGCCAGTTCTTTGGCTGCGGATTTCGTAGCAGCAATAACAGCCCCTTTACTTGCAGAATATGATAATTGCCCTTTAGCACCTTTTGCTCCTACCATGCTGGCCATATTAATAATAGAACCACTATGTTGACGCGCCATCAATCTGCTGGTAAGTTGCATGAGGTAAATAAGTGCAACGACATTAACTTCAAGCATCATACGGAACTTGTCAAAATCAATCATGCTCATAAACTCATATGAGATGAGGCCGGCAATATTGGCGAGAATATCAATTTTTCCTTGTTCTTTTTTGATTCTTAGTACGGCTTCTTTAACGGCATGGAAATCGCATATATTAAGTTCAATAGGAATAATTGTCTTTTGAAAACCAGAGTCTGTAATCCAATCGAGACCTTTGATGTCCACCGCATAAACGATAGCCCCATTTTGAGCAAAAAGTTGGGTTGCTGCCTTTCCGATACCTGCGCCTGCTCCAGTAATCAATGCGACTTTACCTTGTAACATATATTTTAATTTAATTTAAAACTCAATACTTACAAAAGCGACAATCCACCATCTACAATCAAAGATGTACCTGTTGTCCAGGAAGATGCATCAGATAATAAATAGATAATGGCATATGCTATTTCTTCTGGTTTAGCATACCTTTTAAGAGGGTATTGCATCATGTCGCGTTGTCGATCTTCTTCGGTTAAGGTGCCAGAATAAATTAGTGGAGTTTCTGTCATTGCAGGATGAACGGCATTCGCGCGTATAGGTTTTCCAGCTAATTCGCGTGCGCAGTAATGCATATAAGCCATTATAGCTGATTTGGAGGCACCATATACTGCGCGCCCAAAATTACTTTCGAAAGCTGAAATTGAGGAAGTAAATACAATAGATCCGTTCTTTTTAATCTTTTTTTTGCGTAATAGCGCCTTCGTTAAAAGAATAGGGGCGAATGTATTAACTTGAAATACATTTTCAAGATCTTCTTGTTTAATATATGAAATAGGTTTTTGTAAACCAATGCCGGCATTATTTACTAATCCATCAATGTTCGGAATGGATTCCACCAAAGTATCAATTTCGTCTTGTTTTGACAAATCCGCTATAATTAGTATATGTCCATTCCCCTCAAGAGCATGACAAGTCTGTTGTAATCTCTGCATATTACGACCAGTAATGACGCAACGTGCTCCCATTCGAGAGCACTCTATTGCTGTCGCCCGTCCGATACCGGAAGAGGCTCCTGTGACTAAAATGGTCTTACCTAAGAGTGAAAATGGATTGTACATAACAAATGATCAAAGTTTGCTTTGAGTCAAGTCAAAAAGTTCTTGAATAGTTTGGGTCTTACGCATTTCTTCAGGAGGCAATACTACTCCATATTCATCATCAATCATTGTGATAACGAGTAAAGCAACCAATGATGTCCAGCCTTCCACTTCACGGAAGCGCGTTTCTGGAGTCAGTTCGGTATTCAGCTCATCGAACTGCTCAGCAAAGTTTTGAATAAAATTTTGTATATCCATAAATTTATCTAATCATTTAGCTTTTATTCTTTTACATCAGCCGTTTGGCTGGGTTTCCCATTACGGTTGTACCAGATTTGACACGACGTATTACAAAACTGCAAGCTGCTACGCGAGAGTTGCTTTCAATTGTAACATTGTGACCAATCACTGCTGCTGTATGGATATCTGTTTCGTCTTCAACGATGGTACCTCCAACCAATGTTACATGTGTGTCGATACGATTCCAATCTCCTATTTTACTGTCGTGTCCAATAATGGTTTGTGATTGAATGAGATTAAATCTACCAATTTTTGCATCAGCTCCAATGGCAGTAAAGGCACCTACAATAGATCCTGCTCCAATAACAACATTAGTTCCAATACGCGCAGTCTTATGGATCATAGTCAGAAAAGAACCTCCTTTGGAAACGATCTTTTCTATACATTTACGACGCGCTGCTCCACCAATAGAACAAATAAAGACTTCGTCAATTGAAGGCTGGTAATCATTAATTGTTCCTATAATGGGAGGATAGTTTTCATATCCATTTAAAGCCAAGGTATTGTCGTCAATAAACCCTTTTATAATGAAATCTACATCAAAACCTATACTTTCTCGAGCCAGGTCATATAAGGTACGCCCCATGCCTCCAGCACCTATAATAATGAGTTGTTTCATCACGTTTATCAAATAACGCGCAAAATTACTTCTTTTTTTTTATATATGCAAATTTTCTGAATATTTTTGATTATTTTTTAATGAAAAATACCATGCCAACAATTTGTAACCCCATAAACCTGTAGTGAAGATATAAATAGCCAAGAGACGGTCAAAATTATATTGCCCAAAAGAAAATGCTAGTTTTTGTATACATTTCCTAAATGTTTTGTGTTTTAGCACACCATTAATAATTTTGAGAGTTGAACCATCCATAAGTCCTAATTTAGCGTATTTATTATAGGTAAACGAGGCACACATTTTAAAGAGCGTTGCCCAGAACGAAGGAAGATTTATAATAGCGTTATTGGTGTTTTGACAAATGGCATCAATAATCTCCAATACGGTTAAATCTTTGCTAAAATTTGGCGCATGTATAGCACTGGTTTCGCGCATAACATATTGATAAAATGATTTATGCGAGACATAGATGGTACTGCAATATTTGAGGAAATTGAGTGAAAAAGTTAAAACTTCGCCAGAATGGATGGTCTCGTTAAATTTGATGTCATATGTTTTTAGAATAGAAGTTTTGTAAACTAATTTGGGAGCTGTTGGGAAAGTATGGCAAGCTTTGAAAAGTGTGTAGGGCGTGTATTCCGCTTCAGGAAATGGAAGTGATGTGTCAATTGTTTTATCAGCTGTAACTATTTGAACAGGACAAATTAACATATCCGCATCTAGGATGCTGTTTTTTATTACAGAAATAGCTTGTAATGTCAATCTGTCATCTCCATCCAATGGTAATATATATTTGCCATTGGCAATTCGAATTGCGGCATTACGAGCTGCGGACACTCCGGCGTTCTTTTGATTTATAACCAGAACGCGATTATCTGTTTTTGCATAATCTTTGATGATTTTGAATGTGTTATCTGTGGATCCATCATTTATGAATATAAACTCACAATCTTCAGCATCTTTTAAGTTGCGAAGACTATCAATGGTTCCCAATAGGTAATCCGCTACATTATAGCAAGGAATGATAATACTAAGAAATCGAATGTTACTTGTCATGAACAATAGTTTTTAACATTGTTATTATTTTTTGAGCTTGCTTAATGTGATTTTTTTCTTTCAAAACAAATTCTTTTGCGGCCTTTCCTTTACATTGCAAGTCTTCAGGACTTAAATTCATAATTTCGTCGATTTTTTTTGCATATCCTTCAGCCGTCTCGTTGTCAAATAGATATACATATTCATTATATTCTACAGGCATACCAGGCAGGCAAGTTGTTAACAGCGGAGTTCCAGATACCATATACTCCATATTCTTGGAAGGGAACGAATACCTAGTGATTTCTTGATTTGTAAATCTTGGATTGACGAGTAAGGACGCGGATATTTCCGCTTTAACGATATCTTCATTTTTAGCAACCCCTTTATATACGATGCGCTTATCTTGCGCCGCACAAGAACGAATGTAGTTGGCAAAGCCACTATCTTTGTCATCACCATATAGGTGAAGTTCAATATCTGTGTGAGAAGATTGCAATACAGCATCAACCATTGCCTTTACTCCATATTGTTCGACCAATGCGCCCGCATAGAGGATAACACGAGGAAACGTTTTGGCTATTGTAGATGGCGCTAATTGCGCAGAAGTATCAACTAGTCCTTCCATTATAACAAATGGGCGATGATTGGTGTTGATTACGGAATTCATTTGTTCGGTGAGTAGAATGTAAGAAGAATATGAATTAATCCTTCTTAGAATTTGCTTAGTTCTGGTATGAAGGAAATGATTATAATACCCCTTTTTGTTTTGAGCTTTTTCTATCGCGCTCAAACCCGGCATATCGGTAACGAGTGCACAAGTTGGCACATTCCAGATGTCAGCTGCTAATTTCGAGCCGGAACAGGCGGAGTTGGCTAGAACATCATGAATAATTATTCTATTTTGAGCATGTTTCCTAGTGCGAAAAATCCAACTTATAGTCTTGAAAAATGCTCCTATTTGCACACAAAGTTGCCGAATAAATATTAAATTGACAAAAGGAATATATTGATACTTGACATTGTTAATAACTTCGTTAGGTTCTTTCCAGAAAAAACGTTTTGTCCTAGCAGAAATACCACACAATGATTCCACACAGGCACTATTATGGCAGAATCCCTCAAGAAGTAGTCGGGTAAACTTAACTATTTGAAATCCAGGATCTCTGTGCGTTTCTTCAAAAAGCTTGTTGGCAAGGCGTTGAGAGCAACTTGTTGATACGTATAATATTTGCATAGACTTGTTTTTTATTAAATAGTACTGAATATAGTATGGAAATGTTGGTAACCCTCGTAAAAAATAGATGAGGGGGCACAGAACAGCGAATAACTATAAATTTCGAATATAATAAAAAATAATAACAATCCGTTTCTTAAAAGGGTGTTTTTGATATTATCATATGCTAATGGGATGGCTATAATATAAAACACTTGAAAATAGTAGTTTACGCGCGTGATTAGAGGTATAATTGTTTCAAATGGAAGGATAATGATACTAAAAGCCGCTAACAATACATAATCTCTATATTTATCCTCTGTTTCTTTTGTTCTAAGGTAGTATAAAAGTACGCCAAACATTATTAGCCTTAAAAAATATCCCAAACCAAAAGTAATGGTAACGTTAGCATTGCCATATATCGAACCATAATTAACAAAGAAAGGTATCTGCATAATGTAATCAAGTACACGATGCGTTATACGATTTAGAAATAAAAAGGTCAAAAGGAAGATGATTAACGTAATGGATATATTTTTGCCATATTTAAGAGGGAGGTAATTGATAAATAAAAATGGTATAAAGAATATGGATGATTTATGGATGAAGAAGCTTATAACCAACAATATAATGCTCTGTGCTATATGTTTTCTCTCTCTAACGTTTCCGTAGATAATAAGAATGAGTGCCAAAACTAATGCTTGGCGCATCATTGAGAATGTGAGAGGATATAAACACGTTTGGAATAGATATATAAACATTGCTAGCCAATACCACTTTTCCGGTACGTATTTGCGTATGATTTTATAATATATAACTCCTTCAATGATTGAAATAATAGCAACCATAACGAAGAAGCCCCCTTTTCCAAAGATTAATGCAAAAAGCCAGTATAAAACAAACCATCCTGGGTCTTTTAGAAATGTGTTTGGCTCGAAAAGCTCTGAAAAAGAGTAATGGGAGTTAAGTACATCTAAAAACCATTCGTAATAGGTCGCATAATCATTACCAAAGTTAAAATGAATTATTAACAGAAAGGTAGTGAGCACAAAACCTAACATCAGTCCTTTACGAAATACTCCTACTGATTGGAGAATGGACAATAGAAGAGCTAATATACTAATAATGATTACTACGTTCATTTTAATATTTTTCTAACATTCTGATGATAAACTTTTGAGTAGTGCGTTAAGCTTATTAACGTTATTTTTTTTATCAAATAAACATTTTATTTTAAACGATTCGTGTTGTAGTCTGTCTTTTAAATCTTTTGACTTAGATTCAAACGATAAGATAGTATTGCGAAAATCCATCATATCGTTTGCTGTGAATAATAGGGCTAATTTCCCATTGTCTGAATATTCTAATGCTTCTTCGTTCTTGGAAGCTATGCATATGGTATTGTTAATAATGGACTCTGCCAATATCAAATTAGCATGGGGTATAGTAAAATAACTTAATACGCAATCTACTTGTTGCAATAGATGTTGGATCTTATATGTCGCGGGAATGATAAAAATACGAGAATCAGAGTCTATGATGCTCCTGAGCCTGTATTGATATGTGTTATAGCCTATTCTATGCAAAAATAACTTTAGTTTTCCGCGTAAGCCTATAGTTGAAATGTTAAAATTATCACCCAATATGATTAATCTATAATTATCCCTTTTGATGCTATGAAAAGTCCTTAATATTTGCAAACTCCCCTTAATCCTACTTGTCCCTCCAGTATACAAAAAGACTTTAAGTCCAAATGTATCTTCTTTAAGGATATCATGCAAAGGCAAGCTTTTATACCGCTCACTGAAATCAATCCAGTCGTAGATAATATGTATTTGACGATTATCTATGTTGTGGCACAGAGAAGCACTATATTTATTGATGGCAACGACTTGATCTGCATGCTGATATATTGTATTTTGTATTCTGCGTAGTTGTAAAGTGTGTTCATCCAGCGGCCAATGTTCTCTAATATGAATTAATGTTTTTTTATGATGCTGTTTGGCTATTCTAAGATATGGAGTTAGCATCATGTTGTTTAAGTACACAATATCTATGTCCTGGTGCTTGGATAGGAATGCACTAAAGGAGCGCAATGACCTGCGGATGCCAATATAAGATATGAGCGTGTTGAATTTTAAAATAGATTGATTATATGGAACAACAGTCATATCACTCAAGAAGTAAAAAGTTATTCCCAATTGGCTTAACTCGTTTGTTAACGGACCTGGTTCTTTCAGTAGCACAATCGGGCGAAATAAACTGCGGTCTATTTCGCGGAGTATGTTAAGTAAGCAAAAACTTCCGCCGCCTATGCTGGAGATATGATGTAAAAATAGGATGGTTCTCATTGTGATATAAACAGATTATTCAGTTCCTGGATAATATTTGATGTTGTTGATGTGTCGTCAAATTTTGTAAGATTATGTTCTACAAAATAGTGTCGTTGTTTCTTCAGAACATCAATTCCGGATATGACATTATTTATAAATTCTTCTATTTCATTTTCTTGATATGCATGGTAGTGCATGTTCAGACAAGAAGCGCCTAACTCAGTTAAGGGTGTACTATTAGTTTCCTTTAGTAAAAACAGGACAGGTTTGTTGGTGTATAGGTATTCACAACTAAAGGTTGAACAGTCATGTATCATAGCATCCGATTGCACAAATAAATTTACATAGGATCCGTCTGCTATAAATGTATTGGACATGTTTGCCCATTTCGTATAATATTGATTAGTCCGCTCATACCCCCAATCCGGCGATTGATAAAGCTTATCTTTGAGTGCAGGATGCGGCTTGAATGCAAACTCAACAACATCTTTATATTTATCAGCCAAATATAACATATAATTGGCATACCTAAGAAATGTAGAATATTGTAATTCGTCATTCGGCAAAATAGAATGATGGGGAGCCCAAATGATGTGTTTTCGAGTATTATCTTTCCAAACATTATGATCAGAATGCTGTGCTTCTTTTAATTCATCGTAGAATAAATTGCCAACGACTTTACAATTATATGCCTTTGTTTTTGTCTTGGATTGCACTAGAGATAAATCCAATTGCGTTGGAAGGAAAACATATTTACATACATTGATATATAAAGTATCGTAAAAAACATCATTTTTCTCAATATTTAAACAATATGGTATATATGCAAAAAGCGATGTTTTCCAAAAATGCTGTAATTGATATCCGGAATAGCCTAAATTATATGGTTGATTATAAAAAATGATATCCGGATGTAAAGTGCGAATGTCGAAATAGGTATTGGTGCTAAAATCATAGCTGTTAATGTACGGATAGTTCTTTTTTGTAAAGAATTCTTCCATCTGTTTTTGCATCTCTTTTCTGCGCTCAATAGTAAATTGCGGATATAGAAAACTAACGATATGGATATCGTAATGTGGATTACTTAATAACTCCTTTACAATGCTGTCTGCTTTCCACATAGAAATATTAATCACAAAAAACACGATACTTAATTTATCTTGCTTAGCAATTCGCTTTTCTATTTTCGGTTTTAAGAAGTAAATATAATAAGTAATTTTGCACCAATCAATCAATTGGTGAAGTATTTGTCCAAATCGTGTTTTCCAAAATGGGATTATTATATGTTTAGTAAAAAAATCCACTTATTCTCTTTTTCTGTTTTTTATGTAACAAATCAAGCGCGTTCGTATTCCTTTATAGCAAATGAAAGTGATAATCGCATAAGTAATTACTCCTATCAGCATCCCAATAATGACTTGGGAAATGGATGTAGATATAAGTAAATTTACTCCATAAACAATAGCGGCCATGACTAGTGCTCCAATCAAATATGGTATGATATCTATCATCTGCTGGAAAAAATTAAGATTGATGAGGATACGAGTATAATGAGTATTGATGATGGTAGCAATAATAGAATATAACACTCTCCCCCAGCACATTATCGTTAATCCAAACGGAATTGTAGCGATTAAAATAATAATAGCTATAATTTTTTTTATTATCTCTAAACGCAATGCCCAATCAGATCGTCCTTTAACATACAAAAGATTAAGATTTATTATACTAAGATGATCCAACATCCAATCGATGCATAAAATCTGTAAAAGTGGTACGATGCCTAACCATTTTTCTGTGAGTAATACAGTTATCAAAGGCTCAGCAATTGCTATCAAGCCACACATCAAAGGAAATATAATGTACGATGAGTATTGTATGATTCTACGATAGGCAGTACATAGTTTGGGGGTGTCATCTTGAATTTTACTAAAAATAGGAAAGGCAACTCGAGCAATAATGTTACCTAGGTTATTGGAAGGAAACATTGCAAATTGCTCGGCTCGAGTATAATAACCTAATTCTGCTGCTGTGAATTTTTTTCCTATAACAACCGAGTATAAATTTTTGTAGATTACGCTAATTAAGCTAGAGATTAATAGTTTAGAACCAAAATTAAATAATTGGATAAACGATTCTTTGCTGAATTTTGAATTAGGTAACCAATGAACATATAAAGTGTATAAAAATAGTTGTAAAAAGCTAAAGCTAATTTGTTGCCAGCATAATGCCCACACTCCGAATGATTTAGATGCTAATGATATACCTATAATGCCTGATAAGATTGCACTAAATAGTGATACTTTAGTTTGTGTCCTAAAATCGACTCGCTTAATAAGAATGGTTTTCTGGACTATAGCTAATGCATTGATTATCAATGTTAGTGATAACAGCCTTAACAAGGGTATAAGAATATCTTGATCGTAAAATGAGGCTATAAATGGCGCGGTAAAGAAAAGAATAGCGTAAATGGCAAGCGATAATAGTAGATTATAGTAAAATACAGTAGCGAAATCTGCTGGTGTGCATTCTTTCTTTTGAATAAGAGCATTGGCAAAACCACTATCTATAAACACTTGACCGATCTGAAGAAAAACAACTAACATCCCGATTAATCCGTATTCATTAGGAGTCAATAGACGAGCCAGAACAAGTTGTACTAAAAAAGTTACTCCTTGTACTGAGAATCTTTCGAGGCCACTCCAAAAGACTCCAGTTATAGTCTGTTTCTTCAGCGTATCGGGCATTATTTGTGCTTTATTTCAAATTTATTCAACGCTTCACGGAATACCACAAAGAAATCCTTAATGTCTTGCTCATCTATTGCTCCCAATGCGCACAGGCGGAAAGTATCCGATGTACTAATTTTTCCCGGATAAATGGTAAATCCTTTTTCGTAGCAATAGTCATGTACTTTCTCAAAACTCCAGTTTGGATCATCCGGATACTGGACTGATACAACTAAACCGGATTCAATATTTCTATCTATTACTGTTTTCAGACCCAGTTTGTCAATTCCGTCATGAATTGCTTCGTATGCTCTGTGATGCCGAGCGAATTTGGCATCCTCTCCTTCCTCAAAAAACTCTTTTAGAGCCTGAATAGTTGCATATATTGTCTGTACGGGTGGTGTGAAGTGCATTTCTCCTGTTTTCTCAAAGTAGTCGTATTGTAGAAATAGATTGCAGTAATACGAACGGGTAGGGTAATTCTTTGATGCACGGATAATTTGCTCACGACCTATTACAAATGATAGACCAGCCATGGCCATGATGCCTTTTTGTGCAGATGCAAAGCAGAAATCAATATTGTCTTTTTCAACATCTACAGGAATCATTCCAAGTGATGAAGTCGTATCTGTGACGAATATGGCATCATACTTGTGAGCCAAAGCACCAATCTCTCGAATCGGATTGAGCAAGCCCGTTCCAGTTTCGTGGTGTGTTGTGTAGACAATGGCGATATCAGGGTTTTCTTTAAGCGTCTGTTCAACTTTTGCCAAATCAGGACGTTCAAATACAGATGATTTGAGATCAATATGTGGTAAATGATATGCATTACATACTTCAACAGCACGTGTCGAGTAGGCACCATTGTTAACCACTAGAATTTGTTTACCTTCCGGCAATAGTGAGTTTAGACAGATATCCATATTGATGGTACCTGAGCCGCAAAATAGAACGGATGTGTATTCGTTTGGATTGGCATGTGCCAATTTTAATAGATCGTTTCGTAATCCTTTCATTAGTCCAGCAAATTCTTTTTCTCGCGGACAGATATCGGGAACGACCTGAGCTAATTTGACAGTATCAGTCGTTGTTGCGGGTCCAGGATTGAGCAAAATGTTACGTTTGATATGCATCTGTTCCATATTATTGTTGTTTAAGGAAGTTCATAAATGCTTGTTTATTTTGTTGTGGAGTGGTAGTCGGTCTACCAAGATCAGCGCGGTTACCTTTGCGCACGCAGATTTGCAACAAAGCAGGTAATTCGGCCGTTTGTAATTGTTGCAAAGCTGCATTCAGTTCTTCTTTAGTAGATGCGTTTAGTACTGTTTTATATTTCATCGCAGTAGCAAGTTGAGGAAGGTCTATTTGTAGGCCTACAGTTGGTTGACCTCCGACCGAATCATGTGCTCCATTGTTGAAAATGACATGAATGTAGTTTTTAGGAGCTTGTGTACCGACAATAGCCATATTACCCATATGCATAATGGTGGCACCATCTCCGTCAAAGCACCAAACATGTCTTTGTGGCTGTTCTAATGCGATGCCTAATGCAATCTGTGAAGCGTGTCCCATTGAACCAACGGTTAAAAAATCCCGTTCGTGTCCTTCATTCTTTCCTGCACGATATTCGAACAATTCTCGTGAAATCATTCCTGTTGTGCTAACGATAACATCTTTTTTACCAATTCTTCCAGCTACTTGTTGTATGGCCTCTTCGCGGCTCAAAGGTAATGTCGGGACTGCGGAAGGCAGTTTATACGTGTCAAAGGTGTCTTTTTCGATCACTATTGCATAGGCTTCATTGGTTGCCTTAATGTATTCAATAGCTTTTAGAATTTGTTCCTGTGCCGAAGTTTCTTCTTTATCCAGTACAGCATATGGAATTCCCATTGTTTCCAGTAGTGGTAGTGTGACTTTGCCTTGTTTGACATGTTGTGGTTCATCGTGTATGCCCGGTTTGCCGCGCCATCCGATAACTAGTAAAAGCGGGATGTTGTATACATCCTTATCCGTTAATGAGGCTAAAGGATTGATGGTGTTGCCTTCCCCAGAATTTTGCATGTATACCATTCCTATTTTGCCAGTAGCGAGGTGATATCCTGCAGCCAATGCGACTGCACCCCCTTCGTTTGCGGCAATAATGTTGTGCTTTGGTTCGATGCTATCGGTAATGTAGGCACATAAATTCTTCAGCAGAGAATCCGGTACTCCTGCAAAGAACTGAATGCCTTGTGCTACAAGCGTATCAATGAAAAAACTTGGTCGTATCATGTTATTTTTGTTTTGTTCCCGGAATAAGATTCAGAATTTCTTTGATTGGCATACAATATTCATTTGATGCCTCAAGACTCCGACTATGTTTTAAAATGGACTCTGCGCAATGAACCATGGCCGGATATGCACTACGCAACATATGATTGGCATAAATTACTATGTTTACGCCCCAAGTCGCCAGTTCTTCTTCCGTGTATTGGTTGTAGGTAGTTGGAACGACTACGATTGGAGTGTGCGCATCTTTCATTCTGAAGCGTGTACAGAACTCTTTAACATCCATTCCGTCTTTGTTTTTTGAGTGAATCATTACTCCATCAGCACCTGCTTCAACGTAAGCGAAAGCACGTTCCAAAGCATCATCCACTGGTTTTCCGGCAATTAAGGATTCGATTCGAGCAATTATCATAAAGTCATTTGTGACTTGGGATGTTTTTCCGACTTGAATTTTATGGCAGAAGTTTTCAATTGTATCTTGTGTTTGAACCGCATCAGTACCGAACAAAGAATTTTGTTTGAGACCTACTTTATCTTCGATAATAATAGCGGAAATTCCTAAGCGCTCAAGCGTGCGAACAGTGAAAGCAAAGTGCTCAGTTTTTCCTCCTGTATCTCCGTCATAGATGATTGGTTTTGTGGTTACCTCCAGGGTATCATTTAAATCGTGAAGGCGCGTAGTTAAATCAACAGCTTCGATATCGGGTTTTCCTTTTGAGGTGGAATCGGTAAGTGAGCTTGACCACATGCCATCAAACTCTTTATGCACATTATCTACTTCTATGCTAGTGTGTTCAACAATCAAACCTGTTAAGCCGCAATGAGATTCCAAGATCCGTACAATGGGTTTTGCGCTGATTAATCTGCGCAAGGATTTCAATCTTGCTTGTGGTGTCGTGCCAAGCGATTCCAGTTCTTTCGCAAGTCCAGAAGATGTTATTCCTTGTGTATATGGAATTTCAATCACTTCACCACCTTGTTGTTTCATTAAAGCGAATACTTCCTCGCGAATATATTTATCCGGTCCTTCTTTCCAATCATCGCCGTGAATGATATAATCCGGCTTATACTTTTTAAGATTTGGAACATAACTCCAATCGTCTTGTGGTACAACTTCGCTCACGCCGTTGATGTGTTCTACCACATTTTTTCGTTGCTCATAGCTTAGATAAGGCAAGCGTTTGTGCGTAGCAATGGCCTTGTCTGTAAACAAGCCAATCATAACGTTTCCGTACTTTGCACCTTCTGTGATGATGTTAATCAGTCCCGGATGCATAATGTCGGCAATCATGCCGAGATAAACTGTTTTTGCCATATTATTTTGTTTTTTAGTCCATTTTAATGTGCTCTTGAGCGTAGTTTAGGTCCTCAATATCATCAATCTCGTACCACACACAAGCATCGTTTTTCAGTACATTTAGCGGCAACTTGTGTTGCGAAATGTCTAAAAGTTCATATTCATAGCCAAGCTTTGGATATTTTTCTATTTTGGCAGCATAATCGTTAACCATCAATTGATAGAAGGTATTACTAATTTTATGTATTCCTACCAATTCTCCAGAAGGATTAAGTTCTGCCTTATTGGTTGAACAACGGACCAATTCCTGCTTGTCGTTCATTTCCACGTAGTACTGGTCCTGAAATTTTCTTACAGAAGTAATCAACATTGCTGAATCAAACTCACATCGCAGGAGTGATGATATTGCTTCTTGGTCAAAGACCAAATCTGATTCCAACAAAAGGAAATTGTCGTTTCCGATAGCTTCGCGGCAGTTGTATAAGGTGTACATGCTGTTTGTTTCGGCGTATTTTGGACTATAGACGCACTCGATTTGTGGGTACTTTTTGCACAATTCTTCGTATGCTTCTTTATGATAGCCTGTTCCGATAATAATGCGCTTGATGCCACATGCGATAAGCGTGTCAATGGAACGCAGAATCATCGGCTTGTTCTTGAAGAGCACAAATCCTTTGGGCTGTTGGTCGGTCATTTTTCCGAATCTTGTACCCATTCCTGCCGCCATTATAACTGCTGTTGTAATCATTTCAGTCTCGTTTAAAAATATCTCGAGTATATATTTTTTCCTGCACGTCTTCCAAATCTTCGTTGTAGCGGTTAGCGATGATGGCATTGGATAGTGCTTTGAACTTGTTGAGGTCGTTTACTACGAGGGAGCCGAAGAAAGTCGTACCGTCTTCGAGTGTTGGTTCGTAGATAATGACTTTAGCGCCTTTAGCCTTGACTCGTTTCATGATGCCTTGGATAGACGATTGTCGGAAATTGTCGCTATTGGATTTCATGGTCAAGCGATAAACGCCGATAGTTACGGTTTTTTCCTGTTTGGCATCCCAGCTATTTTCTTCGCTATATGCGTAATAACCAGCTTTAGCAAGTACGCGGTCAGCGATAAAGTCTTTACGAGTGCGATTACTCTCAACGATTGCTTCGATGAGGTTTTCCGGCACATCTTGATAGTTGGCGAGAAGTTGTTTCGTGTCTTTGGGCAAGCAATATCCACCATATCCGAATGACGGGTTATTATAATGCGAGCCGATACGCGGATCGAGACAGACGCCTTCTATAATCTGCTTGGTATCAAGACTTTTCATCTCTGCGTAGGTATCCAGTTCGTTGAAGTAGCTGACGCGCAGAGCGAGATATGTATTGGCGAAGAGTTTAACGGCTTCCGCTTCAGTTGATCCCATAAAGAGAGTGGGTATATCGGTTTTGATAGCGCCTTCTTGCAGGAGTTTAGCGAATGTCTCTGCGGCTTGTTTGAGGTGTTCGTCTTGTTGATTAAAGCCGACAATGATGCGCGAAGGGTAGAGATTGTCGTATAATGCTTTTGATTCGCGCAGAAATTCTGGGGAGAAGATGATGTTTTTGCTTCCGGTCTTATGGCGAATAGTATCGGTAAAACCGACAGGAATAGTCGATTTTATCACCATGATAGCCTTTGGGTTTATTTCCATGACGAGCTTGATAACCGTTTCGACAGCGGATGTGTCGAAGTAGTTTTTCTGGCTGTCATAGTTTGTTGGAGCAGCAATAACCACAAAGTCCGCGTTTTTGTAGGCTTCGTTAGCGTCGAGAGTTGCCTTGAGATTTAGTTCTTTCTCGGCAAGGTATTTCTCAATATATTCGTCTTGAATAGGCGATTGTCGGCGATTGATCATATCCACTTTGTCTGGGATAATGTCAACGGCCGTAACGCGGTTGTGCTGCGCCAGCAAAGTGGCTATGGATAATCCAACGTATCCTGTTCCTGCGACTGCAATATTCATCATAAGTAACTGGTTGTTTTCTAGTATGTTACGGGTTAATCACCTTTTAATCACCCTTTAATCACCTTATAATCACCCTTTGTTAGCGGGTACGTGACTGGTTATAGGCGGCTATCTACGAGGTTTCGATCGACGAAATTTTTGACGTCGAAGATGACGGCACCTTGGTTGTGGTACTTGGCGAAGTCGAAGGACTTGAATTGGTTGTGGCTCACGCAGGCGATGACAGCGCCATAATTTTTGTTTGGGTCAATAGCCGGAATAAGTTCTTTGCCGTATTCGTGTTTTACGACTTCTGCAGAAGCCCACGGGTCGTAGATGTCCACATTACAGCCGAATTCCTCAAGCTCGGTAGCGATATCTACGACTTTGGTGTTGCGGCAATCGGGACAGTTTTCTTTAAATGTGACGCCTAAGATGAGGATGTTGGCATCCTTAATCTTATGGTCTTTAGCAATCATTAGTTTGAGTACTTTATGCGCAATGAAATTTGCGATAGAGTTATTGACTGCACGTCCTGAGAGGATGACTTTCGGGTCGTAACCAAGCGATTTTGCTTTGTGTGCGAGGTAGTACGGATCAACGGAGATACAGTGCCCTCCAACGAGTCCTGGACGATATTTGAGGAAGTTCCACTTGGTTCCGGCGGCTTCGATGACGTCGTTGGTGTCTATTCCTACGCGGTCGCAGATGAGTGCGAGTTCGTTCATAAATGATATGTTGACGTCTCGTTGGCTGTTTTCAACGGCTTTAGCGGCTTCAGCTACTTTCATGTTTGGTGCGCGGTGTGTGCCGTTTTCGAGGATGGAGTTGTATAGTGCATCGACGATATCGGCTATCTCCGGCGTTGAACCTGAAGTGATTTTTTTGATTTTAGTGAGTGTATTGACTTTATCGCCGGGATTGATACGTTCCGGGCTATATCCGCAGAAGAAGTCTTTGTTGAATTTGAGTCCGCTATTTTTCTCGAGTACAGGTACGCAGTCTTCTTCTGTGCAGCCCGGGTAAACGGTAGACTCATAGATGACGATGTCTCCTTTGTTGAGTGTTTTTCCGATGGTCTCGCTTGCTTTGATTAGCGGAGTGAGGTCGGGATTGTTAAAACGGTCAATTGGAGTAGGGACTGTAACGATGTAGGTATTGACCTGTTTGAGTTCTTCCGGGTTAGAGGTGAAAGAAAGTCCGATTTTACCGGTTGATTTGAAGAGTTCACGCGCTTGTTTCATTCCGACGAGATCTGCTTCGAGCGTATGGTCTTCGCCTCTATCGAGTTCTTCGACGCGTGCTTTGAAGATGTCAAATCCGATGACACGATACTTTTTGCCATATTCAATGGCGAGCGGCAGGCCGACATATCCAAGGCCGATAACCGCAATAGTTCTGTTTTTGAGTTCCATTTTATGTTGTTAACAATAATATCCAAAAAAGCGCGCAAAATTATAAAATTTCTCGCACGTGCGCAAGTTTTGTTATCATTTTTGTACAGAAATGCGTATTTTTGCATATTTTTTATGTGAGGAATTTGCATATATAAAATATATGTTGTAATTTTGCACGCTATTTTTGTAAATTAGGCAAAAAACGTAGATAAATGAAGAATTTTAAGTTATGGGACATGATTTGTGGTTGGCTTGTTTTTGCGATAGCCGCTACCACATATCTGTTGACGATTGAGCCGACCGCAAGTTTTTGGGACTGCGGTGAGTTTATTGCGAGTGCACACAAGTTAGATGTAGGTCATCCGCCCGGAGCGCCGTTTTTCATGTTGATGGGTCATTTTTTCTCGCTGTTTGCGAGTGATTCGAGTCATGTGGCGATGTGTGTGAATGCTTTGTCAGCCTTGGCGAGTGCGTTTACGATTTTGTTCTTGTTCTGGACGATAACCGCTTTGGCTCGTAAGTTGCGTTCAAAAGTACCGGTGAAATCGGAAGAAAATACGAGTTCTTTATGGCAAGATATTGCCATTTTAGGAGCTGGTGCAGTAGGTGCTTTGGCCTATACATTTTCGGACACATTCTGGTTTTCGGCGGTTGAGGGTGAGGTTTATGCGTCCTCGTCATTGTTTACTGCAGTCGTGTTCTGGCTAATACTGAAATGGGACGAGCAGGCAGACGAAGAAGGAAGTGACCGTTGGCTGATACTGATAGCTTATTTGATGGGTTTGAGTATTGGTGTTCACTTGCTGAACTTGCTGACAATTCCGGCGATTGTGATGGTTTATTACTTCCGTCGCTACCAGTTCTCGTGGAAAGGTGCGATATACGCGTTCCTTATCAGTGTAGTGATTTTGGCGGTAGTTCTATACGGTATAATTCCGGGAATACCGACCCTTATCGGCTGGTTTGAATTGCTGTTTGTGAATGTATTCGGATGTCCGTTTAATACGGGATTGGCGGTTTGTCTTGTACTGCTAGGCGGTTTGCTTATTTGGGGTTTGATTTATACGCTTCAACGTGCGAAAGCTGAATATGCAGAAGGTAAGGGTAAAAACTTGTGGCGCTGGCTGAATACCGGTCTTTTGATGGTTACGATGATTATTGTGGGCTACTCAAGTTATGCGGTGCTTGTGATTCGCTCCAATGCTGACACTCCGATGGACCAAAACTCTCCGGATAATGTGTTCAGTTTGAAGTATTATCTAAACCGTGAGCAATATGGCGATTGTCCGTTGCTGTACGGCCAGACATATAATGCGCCTGTGAAACTGAAAGTGCAGGGCAATATGTGTATTCCTGTGGAAAAACAAGGTCATGCGCAGTATGCTCCGGCACCGAAAGAGGAAGGCGGCAAAGACCGTTATACTATGACGGGATATAAGACGTCGTATGAGTATATGAGCGAGTTCAAGATGTTGTTCCCTCGTATGTATTCAGGCCAACCGAACCATATTCAGGGTTATAAACAATGGGCCAATATCAAAGGTCGTCGTGTGCGCTATGAGTATTGTGGCCAACAAAAGACGGATTACTGCCCGACGTTTGGTGAGAACCTTCGTTTCTTCTTCCGTTATCAGGTTAATTTCATGTATTGGCGCTATTTCATGTGGAACTTCTCAGGCCGTCAAAACGACTTGCAGAGTTATGGCGATATCACCAAAGGAAACTGGATTACGGGTATTCCGTTTATTGACAACGCGATGCTTGGCGACCAAGATGCTCTTCCTCGTGAACTGAAGGAAAATAAGGGTCATAATGTGTACTATATGTTGCCCTTACTGCTTGGTATACTGGGAGTTATATGGCAAGTTTCAGTTCGTCGCAAAGAGGGTGAAAAGACAGTTCATTCGGGCTGGCGAAGCTTTACTGTGACATTCCTGCTGTTCTTCCTTACCGGTCTTGCTATTGTTGTTTACTTGAACCAGACACCTTATCAACCGCGCGAACGTGACTACGCGTATGCGGGAAGTTTCTATGCGTTCTGCATTTGGATTGGTATGGGCGTGATTGCATTGGCAAGCTGGATCAACAAGGCGATGAAGAGCGAGAAGGCGAAAGTGGCTATCGCATGTGTAGTAAGTGTTGTGGCTCTTTTAGTGCCTGCACAAATGGCTTCGCAGAACTGGGATGACCATGATCGTTCGCAGCGTTATTCATGTCGTGACTTTGGCGCTAATTACCTGAAATCTTGCGAGAAGGACGGTATAATTTTCTCTAATGGTGATAACGATACCTTCCCACTTTGGTATAATCAGGAAGTTGAAGAAGTAGGAACGGATTTGCGTGTTTGCAACCTGTCTTATTTGCAGACAGATTGGTATATTGGGCAGATGAAACGTCCTTATTACGAATCGACAGCGTTGCCTATTTCGTGGGAGTATAAAGATTATATGCCCGGCAAGAATGAAGTGGTGTGGGTGGATAATCGCTTGAATCAGCCTTTGGATGTGAAGAAAGCATTTGATTTTCTGCGTTCAGAAGACCCTCGCACGAAGAAAGATGGCGATAACTATATTCCTACTAATCAGTTATATATTGAAGGTTTGAACGGTGAACAGATCCCTGTAAAGCAGGCCCGTCGTTATACCCGTTCTGAGATGATGGTTCTTGAGATGTTGTCGCAGAATGCTCATAATAATTGGGAGCGTCCGATATACTTTGCTGTGACGGTAGGAAATGACTATTATCTGGGTCTAGAACCGTATTTTGAGCTTACGGGTCTGGCATATCGTGTGACTCCGACTCGCAGCCGTGACGGACAACCGCGCGTTAATACCGAGAAGATGTACGAGAATATGATGCATAAGTTCAAATACGGCAACCTCAACAAACCTGGTATCTACATTGATGAGAATCTTATGCGCATGTGTCGTACACATCGTATGATGTTTATGGAGTTGGCTGAAGCGTTATTGCGTGAAGGCAAACGCGATCAATGTCGCGAAGTGTTGGATTATGCGGAAGAGATGTTGCCGCAATGCAATGTGCCTTATGATTATACATCAGCTACGATGGCATCGTTCTACTATATGCTTGGTACTCAGGAAGATATAGAGAAAGCAAATCATATTATGGATGCTGTAGCTTCGACAGATGTGGAATATCTTGCATGGGGCGCACAAGCCGATAAGCAGACACGTAATGCGATGCAGTCGACGCTTGGTCATCACCGTGCAGTTTTGGGCTACGTGCTGCAAAATGTAGAGCGCTATAAACAAACAGAATTATTTGATAAGTATTATCCATTGTATGTCCAATATGCAGGTAAATAATATCCCGGTTTTGCTGCTCACGGGTTATCTGGGCAGTGGTAAGACGACACTTCTCAATCGCATTTTAGCGAACACTGAAGGTATTCGTTTCGCGGTGATAGTCAATGACATAGGCGAAGTGAATATCGATGCTGACTTGATTCAAAAGGGCGGAGTAGTGAACCAGAATGATTCTAATTTGCTGTCATTGACGAACGGCTGTATCTGTTGCACTCTGAAGATGGATTTGGTTGAGCAATTGCATGACCTGTGTGTAGCACGCAAGTTCGATTATATTGTTATTGAGGCCAGCGGTATATGTGAGCCGGCTCCTATTGCCCAGACGATTTGTTCGTACTCTAAGATGGTGCCGTTTACGGAGGATCCGATGCCTGTTTTGGACAATATCGTGACAGTAGTGGATGCACTCCGTTTGCGCGATGAATTCGGTGATTTAGGTGAAAAAGCGAAGAAAGAGTTCACCAACGAGGAGGATTTGGCATCGCTTGTAATCCAACAAATTGAGTTTTGCAACCTTATTTTGCTGAATAAAGCGAGTGAGGTGTCTCCCGATGAAATCGAGCATATTCGCGCCATTATTCGTGCTATTCAGCCTCATGCTGAGATTGTCAATTGCGACTATTGCGATGTGCCGTTTGACAAAATATTGCACACGCATCTGTTCAGTTTTGATGCTGTTGCAGGCAGTGCGGCATGGATTGAGGGCGTTGAGGGTGATGTTGAAGATGAGGATGAAGGTGAAGCGTATGAATACGGAATAGACACATTTGTTTATTATCGCCGTCGTCCATTTAATCTGGGTCTGTTTGATGAGTTTGTGGCGCGCCATTGGCCGAAGTCGGTTATTCGCTGCAAGGGTATGTGTTATTTCTCGGATGAATATGACATGTGCTACTTATTGGAACAAGCCGGCAAGCAGATTGGCGTCAAACAATGTGGCCAGTTCTATGCAACTATGCCAAAGGACGAACTCAATGCAGCTTTACAACATGATCCAATTTTGCGTCGCGACTGGGACGAAGAGTATGGAGACAGAATGCAAAAGCTCGTATTCATCGGACAAAAGATGGACAAAAACGCCATCATTGAGGCATTAGACAAGTGTTTGGACTAACAATATTTGGTGTACGCATGCTTTTTCTTTGCAAAAATGTTTGCGTATTCCAAATAATTGTAGTACTTTTGCAGCGGAAAATCCGTTGGAATGATTTATACCATCCTAGGCGGAGGCAGTTCCTTTCGAAATTGGAAGGATGTTCCGGGGGTATTAGCTCATCTGGTAGAGCGTAACGTTCGCAATGTTAAGGTAAGGGGTTCGAGTCCCCTATACTCCACAAAGGATGCTCGGGGTATTAGCTCATCTGGCTAGAGCGCAACACTGGCAGTGTTGAGGTGAGCGGTTCGAGTCCGCTATACTCCACAAAAGACGCGAGTAGAGATATCGTCTCGGTCGTTCACATCGGTCATTTTAGAATATTAAGAGATCTTTAAATCCCCGCATATTGGAATGCGGAGTTCGTTGATAGTACCGTTAATAGCTAGTGTAAGGGAGAATGAATTCAGGCTTAAATGCGATGAAATTTTAATTGTGCCCGGCTTAGCAGAAGGAAGCAATGCGGCGAGAATACCATCTAACATCGTTCGTAGTTCGTCAGGCGACATTGTTATCTCGCTCACGAATGGGTCAAGGTGCATACGTGGCACAAGACCTTTACTTTCGAAGTCGCCTAAATGGCTTTGTAGCCACTCTGTAATAAATGTTTGAATGGGTAGTGTATACGGGCAAGGCTCTTCTGTGTGCAAAATCAATCCAACGCCACGGATGGTCTCAATAGGCCGATTGCGCGTACATCCTAACTTGCGACGTAAGGCATTGAGGTGTACATCCATCGTGCCAGTGTCGTAGTGAAACTGTGCGCCCCACACCTTATCTATGATTTCCGCACGCGCGCACAAACGATTAGGATGCCGCATAAGGAACTCTAATAAAGCGAATTCCAGCGGTGTCAGGCTTATCGTTTTCCCGTCACGTGTCACGCGATGGGATGTGCTGTCTAATGTTATGTCGCCGGCTTTGTAATACATTACATTTAGTTGTACAGTTGCCTGATGTAGTTTAAAAAAGTGACCTATTCAATCTGAATAAGTCACCTTGTAGTGCTACCCGGACTCGAACCGGGGTTTACGGCGTGAGAGGCCGTTGTCCTAGGCCACTAGACGATAGCACCTTTTCAAAAGCGGCTGCAAAAGTACTGCTTTTTATTCATATGTACAAATTTTTCGACAAAAAAATGCAAAAAATTTGCAAGTATGCGATTTTTTGTGTAATTTTGTACGCTTTTTTGTAGTAACGTGCTTAAAATTTCATAATATGAAGACTAATTTTGGATTTGTCAGAGTTGCAGCGGCCGTTCCGACAGTACGTGTCGCCGATTGTGCATTCAACGTCAAGCAAGTGAAGGAACAGATAGCTGAAGCTGTGGAAGAAGGTGTTGAGGTTATCTGTTTCCCCGAATTGACTGTTACCGGCTACACCTGTGCAGACCTTTTCTTCACGCGCCAACTCCAACAGGATGCTTTGACTGCTTTGGAGCAGATTTGTGACTTTACACGCGAGAAACACATTATCGTCTTAGTCGGTGCGCCTCTGAAAGTGGATAACAATCTCTTCAATTGCTCTTTCGTCATGACGGATGGCGAAGTTATGGGGGTGGTGCCTAAAATCAATCTGCCGAACACAGGCGAATTTTATGAGAAACGTTGGTTCACTAGTGGTCGCTCTATCCGTATGCATGACGGAAAACCGCGTATCCCTACTATCGAACTATGGTGCGGACAAGTGCCTTTTGGTGTAGATTTACTATTTGTCACGCGGAACTATACCTTTGGTATAGAGATCTGCGAAGACCTTTGGAGTCCGTTACCTCCTTCAACGCAATTGGCTATCCAAGGTGCCGAACTCATCTTCAACCTGTCAAGTTCAAACTGCGTCACGGGCAAGCATGCTTATCGCCGTCAGATGATTGAGCAACAATCCGCACGTGTGCATTGTGGTTATGTGTATACCAGTTCCGGAGTAGGCGAATCCACTACTGACGTGGTATTTTCCGGCTCGACCTATATCTGCGAAAATGGCGATTTGTTGGAGCAGGGCGAACGTTTCTGTAGGGAGAGTAGTATGATTATCTCCGAGATAGATATTGAGCGCTTACGCATTGATAGAGAGCGAAATACGAACTTCACAAAGGATCAGCATGGCTATTATCGTCAGATTCCTGTGGTGCCGTTTGAAGGTGATCCAGAATATGCCGAAGCTTCTCACCGTAAGTTCTCTACAACGCCTTTCTTGCCGACAATGAATGAAGCTGATACCTATGCTGAGGATGTGCTATCTATCCAGACTTCGGCCCTTGCACGTCGCTGGGAACATACCCATGCAGAGACCATTGTGCTTGGCGTGAGTGGAGGTCTAGATTCAACCTTAGCCCTTCTTGTCGCTGTTCAGGCAGCCGACCAACTTGGTTACGACCGTTCCCAGATTCTTGGTGTTACGATGCCTGGCTTCGGCACATCCGATCGTACTTATCAGAATGCGTTGGACCTTATGGAACACTTGGGCATTACTATCCACGAAATACCAATCCGCGAGATGGCGACGCAACACTTGCACGACATCGGCCACGACCTCGAAACGCATGATATTACGTATGAGAACGCGCAAGCGCGCATACGTACGTTAGTTCTTATGGATATGGCAAACAAATACAACGGCCTTGTTCTCGGTACAGGTGACATGAGTGAATTGGCTCTTGGTTGGTGCACCTATAGTGGCGACCAGATGTCTATGTATGGCATCAATGCCGGCATTCCGAAGACACTTGTGCGTTTCATGGTCCGTTATGCGGCAGAAAACCTGTTCGACGAGGGAACGAGACGCATCTTGCTTGACATTGTGGACACGCCGGTTTCACCGGAACTACTGCCTACAGATGATAACGGCCAGATTACTCAGAAGACAGAAAATAAGATTGGCCCATACGAGCTGCATGATTTCTTCATGTATTACTTCCTCAGATACGGTTTTACACGTGAGAAAATCGCATATATGGCTACACTCGCTTTTGAGGACCAATTCACTGAAGATGAAATCGTTAAGTGGCTCAATGTCTTCATGCACAGATTCTTTACGCAACAATTTAAACGCTCCTGCATGCCCGATGGACCAAAAGTTGTGCCCGTTGGACTTTCACCACGTGGAGACCTTAGAATGCCTTCTGACGTATGCGAGATTTAAACAATATATCACTCCTGCCGTACAACACGTTCGGCATCGATGTCAAGGCCAAACGTTTCATTGAGTACTACTCTTTGGACGAGTTGCGAGATGTGCTCCAAGCCAATAGAAATGAGCAAATACTCCATATTGGTCAAGGATCTAATTTGTTATTTACCAAGGATTTCGATGGCATCATTCTGCATTCGGGAATGGCGCGTGCACGTTTTATCGATGATGAAACTGTGGAGGCGCAGAATGGGCTTCGTCTTGATGACCTCATTGCCCAATTAACTGACATGGGTTATTCCGGAATGGAGAAACTCAGTCTCATCCCTGGTGAAGTAGGGGCCTCGGCAGTGCAGAACGTGGGTGCATATGGCGTTGAAGCGAAAGACGTGATTATTCGTGTCCATACCATTGATATTCAGACACTGGAAGAGCGAGTCTTTACGAATGAAGAATGCCGTTTTGGTTATCGTGATAGCGCTTTTAAGCACGAACTAAAAGGCAAGTATATCGTCACGTCCGTTGTCTATCATGTTACACCCGGCGAAGCTGCCAAAACGCGCCTCGAAATCATCGAAACGCGCAAGGCGAAACTCCCGTCTGTTGGTGAAGTGGGAAGTGCCGGTTCATTCTTTATGAATCCGTTCGTACCCGAAGAGAAAGCCAATGCGCTACTGAAACAATACCCCGAAATGCCGAATTTCCCATCGCAGCATGGTGTGAAAATTCCTGCCGCTTGGCTCATCGAACAATGTGGACTCAAAGGCAAAACCCTTGGAGGTGCTCAGGTGTGGAACAAGCAGCCGCTCGTTATCGTTAACGCTACAGGAAAAGCCAAACCGAAAGACATTATCGCTCTCGCTAAGCTCGTGTCTGACAGCGTCTTAGAGAAGTTCGGCATATCCATCTCGCCTGAGGTGAACTATATATAAAAAGGAGATATTCATTAATCATTATTCATTAAATACATGGCTTCATTTATCGTAGAAGGTGGACATAAGCTCCACGGCAGTATTACTCCCTGTGGCGCCAAAAACGAAGCGCTGCAAGTGCTCTGCGCAGTCGTTTTGACCAAACAAGAGGTCATCATACGCAATCTGCCCGACATTCTCGACGTCAATAATCTCATCGACTTGCTCGCAGAGATGGGAGTGCAAGTTACGCGTCTAGAGAAAGGAGTCGTTAAGTTCCGCGCTGAAAAACTGGATACCGACTATCTCAATAGTGCCGATTTCCTCAAACGCTGCAATAAACTGCGTGGCTCGGTCATGCTCATTGGCCCGATATTAGCGCGTTTGGGAGAGGTGACATACGCGAAACCCGGCGGAGACAAAATCGGTCGTCGCCGTTTGGATACTCATTTCCAAGGAATGGCAAACCTCGGAGCACAGTTCGTTTATCAGCAGGATAAACTCGCTTACCATTTCACCACACCGAAAGGGCTCAACGGATCGTATATGCTGCTTGACGAAGCATCCGTAACAGGTACCGCTAATATCATTATGGCTGCTGTTATGGCGAAAGGAACAACCACTATCTACAACGCCGCCTGCGAACCATATCTCCAGCAGTTGTGTAAGATGCTCAACGCTATGGGTGCTAAAATCAGCGGAGTAGGGTCGAATCTGCTCAAAATTGAAGGCGTAACCGAACTCAATGGAACCGAACACACCTTGCTGCCAGATATGATTGAAGTTGGCTCATTCATTGGTATGGCTGCCATCACTGGATCCGAACTTACCATTAAGAACGTGTCTATCAGGGACTTGGGAATCATTCCGGAAGCCTTCCGCCGCCTTGGAATTAAGGTCGAAGAGCAAGGCGATGACCTTTATATTCCTGCACAGGAGCACTATCAGATTGAGTCCTTCCTTGATGGTTCTATTCTCACTGTCGCAGACGCGCCGTGGCCAGGTATGACGCCGGACTTACTCTCTGTCATTCTCGTTGTAGCTACGCAGGCGCAAGGCTCCGTGCTCATCCACCAGAAGATGTTCGAATCGCGTCTCTTCTTTGTAGATAAACTCATTGACATGGGCGCACAAATCATTCTCTGTGACCCGCACAGAGCCGTTGTTATTGGGCATGACCACCAGAGGCAGCTCAAGAAGAACAACATGACTTCCCCCGATATCCGTGCCGGTATCGCCATGCTTATCGCAGCCATGTCAGCTGATGGCACCAGCCGTATTGACCATATCGACCAAATAGACCGTGGTTACGAGAACATCGAAGGCCGACTCAACGCCATCGGTGCCCATATCACCCGCGAAGACTAAATTACGCTCCAAGCTCTCGGCGATGCCTGGCTCCCGACTGTATAATCTCATTTATTACACAAAATCAAAAGTGAGCAAAAATTTGTGTATGCAGCAAGGGATAAGCAACCCTTAGGCTACCCTCAAACACCATAAAAGAAATCACAGATTCACACTTTCACACTTTCACATATCTGTGTATCTTCTAAAAATACCCATAATATTATAATATAATATATATATTATATTTATATATTATGACTATATCATCAACCCACAATTATGTGTGAAAGTGTGAAAGTGTGAAAGTGTGAACCATGCACTGCATTTATCGTGCCCTTGCGGCTAAGAATCATGCACTTTATCGTGCCCTTGCATAATTCCATTCCACATTTCACATTTTTCTCCTCTAAAATTTGCATATATCAAATGTTTGTAGTATCTTTGCAGCCGGAATGAAAA
>JAEDLW010000023.1:0-24066 GCA_016295035.1 Paludibacteraceae bacterium | reverse complement strand
GCAGTTATCCAAGTAACAACCGAAGAAGGCGGCTTCACTGCATCTTGCACAGTAACCATTAATGAAGCACCAGACTTCGCACATGGCGACTGGATTTTAGTCGCGGATGCAAATGAGTTGACGGCTGGTAGCTACGTCATCATCGCTGCTGCTGACTACGATTATGCAATGCAACCATGGGTAAGCGGTACAAATCATTGCGTACGCAAAGCCGCGACAAAAGATGGAGACCTCTTGACTTATGACAGCGATTTCGCAATATTTGAGGTTAAGGATTATGTTGTGGAAGAAGTAGTACAAGGTAAATCATTCCTAAATGTAGAAAGTGATGGGTATTTGTGCTATAGCAGTGGCTTGAAAGAGCAGGCAACACAGACAAATGCTTCTGCATGGACTTTGAGCTTTGATGCTAATGATGTATTCCATGCATTTAATAAGAATGTTAATACGAATGAAATCCAATATAATAAGAACTCTGGCTCAGAACGCTTCGCATGCTATACAAGTTCTCAACAAGCCATAGCTCTCTACAAATACTATGCTCCTGTTCCGAAAGTGCTGTATGACAAGAATACTGAAGAAGATGTAACCAACTTACCCGGCACTACACGTGCTGAATTGGAAGATAATGTCTATAAAGCTACTATCTCTACTACAACTCCGCACCGCTCTGGCTATCAGTTCACAGGATGGATAGATGCTGATAATAATAACTATATTGCAGGTGAGAAGTACACAATTGCTGACGATATCACTCTCTACGCACAATGGGATGTGCTGGCTGGACATCATATAACTTACGTAACAGTTGGTACGGCTCCAACCGACGAGAATACCTACTACTCAGGAGATGTAGTTACCCTTGCATCAGCAGAAGGCTTATCCAATCCGGGGTATGTATTTGATGGCTGGAACGATGGTGCCAATACGTATCCTGCTAATTATGATGAGTACCAAATGCCAGACAATGACGTGACCTTTACAGCGGTTTGGTCTCGTATGTCCCGTCAAAAGTGGGTGCTGGTAGAAAATCTCAGTGACATCAGGACCGACGGTACAGAATATGTCATCGCTGCAGCTGACTACAACGTAGCTATGGCGACACTGAGTGGCAATATTTATACAACAACTCCAGTCGTTAAGAATGGAAATGTCCTAACTGGTTCGGAATCAATGATATCGCTCACCTTTGTCGCAAGTAACGTAGATGGAGTGCTCGCGATGAAACATGGTGACTCATATGTTGCCTCAACTAAAGCAAAGGAAATGACAGAACGAGAATTAGCATTCTATTGGACCGTAGCTATCGAAGATGGTGTTGCAACATTTGAGACACTTATATCAGCTAAAACTTATAAACTCCAATATAATGCTGGCTCACCTCGCTTCACAACCTATGACTCTAATCAGAAGCCTCTTGCTCTCTATGCGAAAGCACCGATGGTTGAGCTTAACGATGGCGAAACCGTTCAAGCTTCTGCCGCTCAGGGCGCTGATATCGTAATCTATGACGGCGGTACATTGGCTGTTGATGACGATGCTACAATCGGCGACCTCACAGTAGAAGAAGGCGGTAAAGTGATACTCAATAGTAAGAAACTCACTGTAACCGGTACCTTCGCTATCAAGACAACAATGGGTAGCGGTAAGTCCGGCGAATTGCGCGGCGTGAAACCAACTAACTTCGCTGTAACCGGTGAGGCATATATCGACATCACACTTGGCGATAATGGTAATGCAGATAAATGGCACGCATTCACCGTTCCGTTCCCTGTTGACGCACTCAATGGTATCTTTAACCTCGACGGCAACAAACTGACGAACGAAACCAACTACGCTATCATGGACTACCACGGCGACATCCGCGCACAAGGTAAGTACGGATGGAAGAAATACCGCGGCACACTTGTTCCGGGTACCTTCTACCTCATGACAGTCGATGGCGCACGCACTACCTATCGTATGAAGATGAAAGCCGGCTCAACTATTGTGGCTGGTAACAGCAAGGCTGTGACAGCTTACGATGGCGCAGGTGAAAACACCGACAAGGGCTGGAATGGTATCGGTAACCCGACGCTCGCTTGCGGACAAGTGAATGTGGCTGTGCAAGTGCTCAATCCAGAGAGTTACACCTATGAGACGAAGGATGCAAATACTTGCAACTTCATCGTCGGTACTCCGTTCTTCTACCAAGCGGCTTCTAATGGCACTATCGTGATGGAGAACGTTAGTGGAACTGCATACTATGCTCCGATTCGTAAGACGGTGAAGACAACCGAGCAAATCAAGGTATCCCTCGCTAACGAGAACTATACCGATAACCTCTTCATCTCTGCAAGCGAAGATGCTACTAATAACTACCAAGTTGGTAAAGACCTCGTCAAGATGACGATGACCAATACTCCTATCGTACCGCAGATATTCGGTGTAGCATATAAGACCCAACTGTCTATGGTTCACGCTCCGCTCGTTGGCGACCGTGCTACCTATACACTCAATCTCTACGCTCCGGCTGACGGCGAATATACCATCTCCGCACAGCAGACTGAGGACGCCATCGTTTATCTCACCTATGAAGGTAGCCCGATATGGAACATCACCGCCGGCGAATACAACTGCGAACTGCAGAAAGGTAACAACAGCGGCTTCGGACTCATGCTCGTTAGACGCGCTCCGCAGGTCACAACCGACATTGAAGGCGCTAACCAATCTCAAAACGGTGTACGCAAACTGCTCATCAATGGACAACTGTTCATCGAGAAAGACGGCAAGCTCTTTAACGTAACCGGTGAGAGATTGTAAGATAAACGATTTAAAGAATTAACGACTGAACGAATTATGAAAAAAGGAACATATAGGCAGCCGGTGACCGAAGCGGTTACGCTGCAACCCAAACTTCAATTAATGCTTCTTGGTTCAGGTGGTGCTCCCGAACCAGGCTCAACAATCTATTTACCCTAAAGTTTAGAAGTCGGATTATGAAAAAGGGAATTATAGTTGTGCTGGCGATTATTGTTGGCTGGTTGTGCGGGAGTAGTGCTCTCGCAGCAGAACGTACCGTCAACCAAGTCCAAGCCATCGCCGCTAAACAGTCGCGCGTGCTCCAACTCACACCAGCGAAAGAGCGCGCTGCCGAACGCATTGTGGATGTCCGGATTCGCGGACTACGACTCTATGCCGTTAACTTCGCGGACAACGAAGGCTTCGTCATCGTCAGCGGTGACGACCGACTCGTGCCCGTCTTAGGCTATAGCGACCATGGACACTTCGACTTCGAGACACTGCCCGATAACGCACGTATATGGCTCGAAGGACTGATGGCGGAAGCTGCACTTTTTATTAGTCGAAAGTCAAAAGTCGAAAGTCGAAAGGATGTACAAAGGGACAATGTACAAAGTATGGCGGAAGCTGCACTTTTTATTAGTCGAAAGTCAAAAGTCGAAAGTCGAAAGGATGTACAAAGGGACAATGTACAAAGTACGAAGGTGGCGATAGCGCCGCTGGTCTCCACTGCCTGGGGACAAGGCGAACCGTACAATAACACTTGCCCGCTCTACAACAGCATACGCACGAAAGTGGGATGCGTGGCTACCGCGATGGCGCAGGTCATTAACTACCACATGCAGCACTATAATCAGCCTACGAACACTGCCGCTAAGATGCCGTCTTATACTACCTCCAGCCTCAGGATTGGCGTTTCCGGCGTGCCGGCATATTCCGCTCTGCCGGACAAGAGCCTACTCTTAGATAGATACACCAGCAAGTCAACCGAAGCAGAGCAGAACGCAGTGGCGCAACTCATGCTCTATTGCGGCACAGCGGTGAAGATGGACTACGGCACCGGCTCGTCCAGTGCGCACACGCAGAATGTGGCACCCGCTTGCTTGACCTATTTCGGCTGCGATAACACAGTGCGCTTAGCCAATCGATACGATTACACCTATTCGGATTGGATAGATCTGCTCTATAATGAGTTAGCGGCATCTCGCCCTATTGTGCACGGCGGACACGCATCCGGTGGCGGTCACGCGTTCATCGTGGATGGCTACGACGGCAACGGCCTATTTCATATCAACTGGGGCTGGAACGGCACGTCCAACGGATACTTCGCCCTGTCAGCCCTCAACCCCGACGACGAAGGACAGATAGGTGCCAGCAGTTCGGGCGATGGTTATAACAACGACCAATTAGCGATTGTCGGCTTGGGCTTTACCGGCAGTTCAGGAGACGCTAAGCCTATGAGCTTAACCATGCGCCTCAAGGGTGTCAACGAACGGACGGTGGTGTACTCCATGTTTAACTACACGGGCGCATTACGTAGCTTTGAATACGGACTCGGCGTAGTGGAAGCGAACGGTACCATCACGCTGATAGGTACAGCCGGTACTGCTAATAGCTTATCAGCAAACTACGGTTGGACAAAAATGGAAAGAACAGTTGCGAAGAACACTGCCTACGCCAACATGTCGAAAAAAATTATACCTATCAGTCGCGAGGCAGGTGCTACGACATGGGTCGCAGGGGTGAACTACGATTGGAACTATGTCTTAGCTGAATACGACGAGAACGGAATCCCAACCCTGACGCTTTTCCCTAAAGCGGATCTAAAAGGCGGGGAGATAAGCACTAAGTCGAGTAGGTATATCCCCGAGAAGCAAATCATCAACATGACGCTCACCAACAGCGGAGAGGAGTTCTACGGTACACTCTATCTGTATGCGAGCACAACGAGTACCAAAGATAAACCTGTTTCGAAGTTAGGTGTGACAGCATTGGCGGGCAGTCAACAACGGCTCGACTTCGAGTGGGAACCCACTACTGCGGGAACATATAACCTATGGATTACTTCCGACGACCAAGGAACCAACGTGCTATCTACCGGAACAATCGTTATCCGTGAAGACCCTTTACTCGCAGATAAGAAAGTAGTGGTGACCGATGTGACATTTAAGGGCTTGGACAAAGAGTCCTTCAAGCTCGACGAGACAACCGGCAAGCGCACGTGGGATGTTCATCACAACGACTCACTCAAGGGCTCGATATCGATTAAGAACATATCCAATACCAATATTGCTAACTTCAAGCTTAAGGTGCAGTATGAGAATTATAACGAGCAAACGGGACAGGCAACCATTCAATCTACTTCTACCTATGGTTTAGGCACCTTATATGCGGGCCAAGTGCGTAAGCTAACCGTGACTAAGAAAATGCCGTCCAATAAGACCTACCGCATTCACCTTATTCAGAGTGAACCGACACCGGTTGTTGATTTAGACGCACGCTATGTGATACACCTGAAATCCACTAAGAAGTCATTGGAAGACCCAAGTGTGACACTCTCTGCGATAGCTGACCGGCCGTACCAGGGCACGCCGATACAACCTACGATAGTCGTGAAGGACGGCGAGACGGTAATTACCGACGAGTGCGATATCACCTATGCGTCGAACACCAACGTCGGCGAAGCGAAAGTGACTATCGCTGCCAAAGAGACCAGTTCCTACACGGGCACTATCTTCACAACATTTACAATCACCCCGGTGCCGCTGACTATCGCTGCACAAAATGCAACAGTGACGTTCGGTCTGCCTGCGCCTGCTTTTACCGTTTCCTACACGGGCTGGAAAGGTGGCGACGACGCCTCCGTGCTCAACGGAGAAATGGTGTATGAATGCGCCTACCAAGCGGGTAGCGACGTTGGGAACTATGCCATTACCCCATCGGGTGTGACCGCGCAAAACTATACGATCACTTATGTCTCCGGCGAACTGATCGTTACAAAAGCCGATGCTCTTGTCGTCGAAGCACCGAAAGCGAAAGAAGGACTGGTGGAAACCGGCGAACCGCAAGAACTTGTGACTGTCGGTGTGGCAGAAGGAGGTACGATGATGTACTCGCTCGATAACAAGCATTGGGGAGCCGACCTCCCGACTGCTGTGGATAGCGGTGCTTACCTCGTGTATTACTTCGTCAACCCCGATAAGAACCATAATCGCAATGACGGCGGAACCGTAGCCGTTACGATTGCTCCTCATCCGGTCACGGAAGTACAAACCGTAGAAGCGCCCGCCCAGCCCGACGCTAAGCTCATCCGTAACGGGCAACTCATCATCCGCCACGGTGGAGTGGAGTACTCGATTTTGGGACTGAGCTTCTAACGAACTGTTGCCATTTTGTTACGTAAAAATAGCAAATGGCTTCTTTTTGTACTTTTCTGCAAAAAAAAATGCACAAAAAGTTGCATATTCCAAAAAAGTGCTGTAACTTTGCACGCTAATTTTGGTACAAAAGGGAATATGTTAGGAAAAACTATACATAATAAGCCATTACTATCTCCTGTTTTAACAGTCTTATTTATGTTGTTTGTGCAAACTATTTTTGCCCAGACTTCTATATCCGTTCCATACACTTTCGGCTTTGAAGAAGAAGAGGCCGCTGAGTTGGCTAATTGGGTGCTCAACCCCGGCTCTGCTGCGCCGTTATGTGAAGACCAGTGGATTGTGGGTGAGGCCACTGCTAATGGCGGCCGCCGCTCTTTATATATCTCGAACGATGGCTATGAGGCTCAGTTCGGCGCTAAACCCAATGTGCAGTATGCATACCGCGACTTCACTATTCCGGAAGGGCGCTATGAGTTTAGTTTTGATTACCGTTGCATGGGAGCGAAAAACTCTACCCTCAATGTGGGTATCACCTTTATCTCTTCGGTTCAAAACGATATGGTGGCTAAAAGCAGCTCCAGCTCTATGCCTGCTTCTATTAGCGGTTCCTGTAACTTAAAAGGACTGAATGGCTCAACGCTTTGGAAAAATACCTCTATTTCTTTTAACGCCAAACAGACCGGTAAATATCGCGTATTTTTTGCTTGGTCCAATGCTAATATCGATACAACTTTGGCAGTTCCCGTTGGCGCTTGTATCGATAATATCCAGTTGGCTACTGCCAATTGCGCCAAGCCGAAAAACCTTAAGGCTGAAGCGCGCAATGATTCCGTGATGTTCACGTGGCAAGGAACAAGCGAACAGTATATCTTTGAGCGTCGTAAACGCGGTACGGATAAGTGGTATGTTTCAACCGGATTGACTAAGAAGGAAATTTTGGTAGAAGGCTTGAGCGAAGGCGCATATGACTTCCGTGTACGCGGAGTGTGCAACGACGTTGATACCTCTGCTTACTGCTATCTGAATTCGTACGTCGTATATTACCCTGACCGCCACTGCATTGACTATATCCATCTCCACAATGAGAATATTCGTGGAGCCATTGGAAAAATGAACAGTACCGGCATGATCACCACCCTTATCGAAGATACGATAGTGGATTTCGGTGAGGATGATAAGTTCTCTCGTCACACCTTGAATGTTGAACCTGATCGTTTTGATCCGCGTACCGGTAATCGCCTGCGTACCATCCCAGAAGGGGCTTTTGCTTCGGTTCGTCTCGGCAACTGGAACCTTGGCGCTGAGTTTGAACAGTTGTCGTTTGAGTTTGTGGCTGATAGCTTCAATAATGCTATCGTGATGCTGCAGTACGCTGTTGTACTTGAAGACCCGGGGCATGATACCCAAAGTCAGCCACGCTTCACACTCGAAATTTTGGACGAAAACGATAATCTTATAGACCCCACTTGCGGCGCTGCGGACTTCTATGCCGATGCCACACGTGAAGGATGGCATACAGAAGGAACAGGGAGCAATGTAGTGACATGGAAAGACTGGACTACTGTCGGATTGAATCTTAAAGAAATGGGCTTGTCCGGTCAACTGGTTAAATTGCGCTTTACGACATATGATTGTGCATGGAGTGGTCACTACGGTTATGCGTATTTCACGCTCGACTGCGCATCCGCAACGATAACTAACTCCAGCTGCGGATCCGATACCGAAATGAAAGTGAATGCGCCGGACGGATTTACATACCAGTGGTACAATAAAGACAATGTGCTTGTTGCTGAAGATAAACAACTTGTGTTACCTTCTTCAGATACAACAACTTATCGCTGCCACCTGTCATTCGTAGAAAACCCTGATTGTGGCTTTGACCTCTATACAGCAAGTAAACCGCGTTATCCTGTAGCCGGATTTACCTATAAATGGGCTCCTACCGATTGCGAAAATAAAGTCCGCTTCACTAATATAAGCCATGTCATGAACAAGATTGACGACTATGTCAAACATAACTATGACGAGCCTTGTGATGAGTATCAGTGGAATTTTGGCTCCGGAGTGTATAGCCCGGATGTCAACCCTGTGGTGGTGTTCCCGAAAGAGGGCGGTGATTTCAATGTTACGTTGACTGCTTCCATTGCAGAAGGACGTTGCGTTGATGAAGTAACAATGAAGATACATGTTCCGGCGATTGGTGATACTCTGATAACGACGGATTCGATTATTTGTAAAGGCGATTTCGTCCTCTGGGGCGATCGCTATTCGGATAATATTTACTATGCAGCAGCAGATGGCTCTTATCGTGTTGCATGGAAATCCGTTGCCGGTTGCGACAGTATCTGTGTGCTGAACCTGCGGACAGTAGAGACAACAACTGTTCAGACCCCCGATACTACCGTCTGTGCGGAAGTGCCATTGATTATTGACGGCAAAACATATTCCTATTCAACCTCCGGTAAGTTCTATCGTTTCTTCCTTAATGCTTATGGCTGTGATTCAACGCGCTGGTGTAACGTGACGGTGCTGGATTCCATTCTCCCGGTCGTTACTGTGCGTCCGCCCCTTGAGGAGAATGCAATGGGAACAATTATTGTGGAGGGTGAAGGCTTCAAGTATTATACCGTAAATGGCGGCGAACCTACTACCGCTGATTCTTTGGAAAATGTGGAAGGAGGCTCGTATACAATGGAGTTCTTTAATGACTTTGGCTGCGTAGTTGAACGTATCGTGCAAGTATCGACCTGTCTCCCGGGCTGCATCTTCCAACGTTGGGGTAATGTGCTCTCTCTTAAGGACTCAGCTCACGTAGATAATGCGCTTGATTATGAGTTTGACAATTTCCAGTGGCTGCGTAACGGCGAACCTATTCCTAATGCCACTAAGTCCTATCTCTACCTCGAAGAGGGACTTAAAACGACCGATGCGTACGTGCTTCGCATGCGTCGTGTGTCTAACGGAGAGATCGTGCAGACTTGCGCCTATTACCCCAAAACCGATAACGAGGTGGATAAAGTAGTCATTTATCCTTCGCCGGTGCGCATTGGACAAACGCTTACTGTTAAATCCAACAAAGCCGGTAGTGCTGCTTTCGTTAGTATGATTGGCGAAACAGTGCAGACAAACGCCTTTGGACAAGGAACAAGTTCTATCCCCGCTCCTTCTGTAGCAGGGGTATATGTGGTTAAAGTAATAATAGACGGCAACATCCAAACTTGCCGCATTTCTGTAATCGAGTAGAAGCATATCGTTATGAAACAACTGAGGTTATATACATTGATATTGTTCCTGCTCAGCTCTATTATTCTTACGGCAGGAAACAAGGATATCCACAATGTGGCTATGTGGGGTGGTGTTGGCTATTCCGGACTGGTTAATCATTCGGATAACGCCAAATTCATAGGCGGAGGTGGCGGATTGATAGGTGTCGGATACGAATATCATTGGCAGCAACTCATGCTCAGTGTGGGACCTGAGTTTCGTATCTTCTCATCAAGAGATAATGTGACATTCCCCTATACCTATGACGTAAATAGCATAGAGGACGGCGCAGCACAAACCAAACACTATACGTTTGGCTCCGAGTTCCATGAAAACCATGTGATAGGACAAATAGCATTGCCTGTCTTAATCGGTGCGCAGTTCAACTATGTTTACTTCTTGGCGGGAGTTAAACTTGGTTATACCGTATTAGGCTCGTATAGTCAGAGCGGTACGCTTACTACATCCCTTACGGATGAGATGGCATACGATCCGGAGTGGATGAATATGCCTAACCATGGATTGCTCAGCGACCAAGACTATTCTTCTAAAGGCAAAAATAACTATGGTTTTGATGCTACGCTCTCTGCTGAGGTGGGTGTTAACTTGAACCCATTCTTAAGTTCTGCATGGAACAAGGCGAACGAAAAAGCAGACCGTCCTTGGCGAATGAGAGTATCCGTTTTCCTTGACTATGGATTAAAAAACCTCTCTGTTTCTGAGAATGCACCGATGGCGCAGCCTGACGAAAACGAAATGACAACTATTTCGCTCCACCGTTCCGATTGGGCTACATCACGACTCAATAGCTTATTGGTAGGTGTTAAGTTTACAGCACTGTTGCAGATGAATAAGCCTAAAAAAGAGCGTCCAGCACTGCCTAAGGCATTCTTCCGTACATATGACCAGCAGACCAACAAAGGTCTCGCTGCTACACAGCTTGTTATTACCTACGACGATCCTAAACGTCGTCCGACTCGCCGTACCACGAACTCCAAGGGTATTACTTACCAAAGTCTTGCACTCGGCCATTATACCGTCCAAGCAAGTCATGAGGGATACTACGACACCAAAGCGCTTGATTTTGATCATCAAGAGGAAGGCGATACCTTGCATATAGCACTTAAGCCATATCCGCCGTTTACTTATACTGTCCTTGAGGATAGCACAAATAACTTATTGGCTTCTAAGGTTTCGTTTACTCCTCTAAGCGGTGGTGATGTGATTATGGCTGAAACGGATACAATAGAGAGAGCTAACACTATTACTCTGCCGTTCGGTAAAATCTTTGCTGTGCGCATTGAGGCTGCAAACCACTTCGCTGTTGTAGATACGATTAAGCACCTAAGTGATACCAAAACATATCATCTTCGTGCGTTCGAGAAGAAGAAACCGATTATCTTGCATAATCTTTTCTTCGCTACCAACGAGACTAAGATCCTTCCACAATCTGAACCCGGGCTGCAAGACTTATTCACATTGCTCAACGAGAATCCTCAGATACGTATCCGTATCACTGGTCATACGGATAATGTAGGTAACGACCGTGATAACCAAATTCTGTCTGAAGGTCGTGCTCAAAGTGTAAAACAAGCAATGATAGACCGCGGAATCAGCCCGTCACGTATTGAGGCTGAAGGAAAGGGCGAGACGATGCCTATCGATACCAATGACACCGAGGAAGGACGTCAAAACAACCGTCGCGTAGAGTTTGTAGTGTTGTAAACAATGAAAAATCGTAAATACATACTGCTATTAGTAAGTTTGCTGGTGACGATACTATTACCGGCTCAGGTGGTTTACGAATGCGATTTTGAGGATAGCGAGGAGCGCGCACAGTGGGTATTGAATAGTGGTAGTAACCAGGCTCTCATTAACCGATTGGAGAATAAATGGTATATCGGCGCTGCGGCTAACCGTGGCGAAACAGGTGAGAATGGCTTGTTTATCTCTAATAACGGAGTTAGTCCTACGTATTTGAATAATAGTTCCGCAATCGTCTATGCCTATCGCGCAATCACATTAGACCCCGGTACGTACACCATCTCGTTCGACTGGGTATGTAACGCTGCCTCCATTTCTGGTGAGGGATTTTATCCGGTAGTGGTTTCTGCCACCGATCAGAGTGTTAAGATAAACTCTGCTGCGCAAGTCGTCCCCGGTTGGGTAAATGAGCATGCGCTTACCGACCCGAAAGTGCTGGGTGCTGCCACTACGTGGCAATTAGCTAAAGGTCAGTTCACTGTCGGAGGAGCAGATCCGGCTACCTACTACATTATTTTTGCTTGGTACCAAAATTCTACACATAATTCGCCGGCTCCGTCAGCAATGATTGATAATATCCGTATTCGTGCTGGCGCGCTATGTCCTGAACCCACACAAATCAAATGTTCCGTTACTAATGGTGGTTTGAATATGACTTGGCGCGGTTCAGCGGATTATTACGAGGTGAAGGTCTATGACTATAAGGATAGCGTATGGCAAACTTATGACCATATTACTGCTAAAAAGCTGTTAATTGAGAACCTCAATGAAGGCATAAGTGATGTGTATATTCGCGCTCATTGCGGAACGGAGACTTCGGATTATGTATTGACTAAGCCGTTCTTTTATCTCAAGGGTAATCGTTGCATAGAGTATATGTCGTTGGATGACCCAAATCTATGCCGCTGTTATACTGGCGATTATACAAATCAACGCCAGAATATTAAGCGTGTCGAAATGGCAGATTTGATGCATGGCGAATGGTATTACTCGGAACAAGGTGCAGAACCACCACTTTTCTCTCTGCATTATATGCCGGATGAGTTCGACCCGAACACCGATTATCAACTGCGTACCAAACCTAAAGGAGCCGTAGCCTCTGTGCGTCTCGGTCGTTTTGACCCCACTTTTGGTGCATGTACAGAATATACATATACCGTGCCCGATGGCGACCATTCTATACTGATGCTCCGCTATGCCGTCGTACTGCCCAACCCCCACCAGGATAGTGATCCTCCGGCGAACCCAAAGTTCAATGTTGATGTGCTGGCCAATGGCCAACCTATACATGATGGTTGCGGTAAAGCAAGTTTTATTTCCGCTCTCGGGGATGCTGCTTCGTGGAATCAAACCACTGTATCCGGACAGTCCGTCTTCTGGAAGGATTGGACGGAAATAGCTATCAACCTACGTGACTATGTGGGACAGAAAATTACCGTTCGGCTTATGACTACCGGTTGTAGTATGAAGGCACATGGCGGATATGCTTACTATACACTCGAGTGTGAAGAAGGCACACTCACGGGAATTAACTGCGGTGATATACCGACAACCCAATTTGTTGCACCTACCGGTTTTGACTATTCGTGGTATAAAGCCGAAGAGCCTGGAATCATTCTGGGTACCAACCGCATTTTTGATGTGGCACCCAATGATACTTTTTTATACAACGTAGATGTCATCTCTAAAACAAATGATAAGTGCTACTATACACTGGACGCTACTGCTATCCCACGATTCCCCGTGGCTGAGGCTACCTACGAAATAGTGGATGATGAATGCGCAAATACCGTCGTCTTCCACCAGACATGCCATATTAAGTACAAAAACCAAATCACAGATCGTGAGTGGCATACAGAGCAAAACGTCGAAACAATCCTTTGGGACTTCGGAGATGGAACCCAGCAAATAGCTACTATGAATGAGTATGTAAGTCATACTTATCCTAAAGACGGTGGTCAATATACGGCTACTTTAACGGCTGGAATAGTCGAAGACTTATGCCAAGCTACTTTGGATATACCGATTGACCTTCCGCCGGTCGGAAAACCTCCGCTTATTATTCATGCCGATGTTTGCGAAGGTGAGTGCTACCAGTTTAATGGTACGTACTATTGCAATACCTATAAAGATACTTTGTATTTCCCGTCTTCAACCGGTTGCGACTCTATCGTGATATTTGATATCATTATGCATGACCGCAATTATACGGCACGTGCTGGGTTGTGCGAAGGAGAGGCATACGACTTCGGTGGAGAAAAACTCTACGAACCGGGTGTCTATACTCATACGTTCACAAGCTCTGTGGGTTGTGACTCTGTGGTAACTCTCACGCTGGATGTGGAACCGCGGCTGGTAGTGAATGTGCCTGAGACCGTTTATATCTGTCAGGGCGATAATGACTTCGTCGTGGATTATGAGTATGTACAAGGTAATTTGGATAGTGTAATAGTACGATTGGATAAGAATGCTGTATCACTCGGATTTGACTCTGTTTATATCTACCATCCCGGCGATGAAATGGCGATAGTTATTCCGGATTCAGTACCGCCTACGCGAATCATTGCCGATGTCGAACTGGCTACACCCTTCTGCCCCGTACCACACAAGAAGGTTGTTTTGGAGATGCGATATAACTCATCCGTTATTCACCAGAATAATGGTATTATTGCTCTTATGAACGAGCACTATAACGGCGGTTATCAGTTCACTACTTATCAATGGTTCCGCGATGGACAGCCGATTACCGGTGCTACTTCTTCATTCTTAGCAACGACCGATGGCGATGTAGGACATACTTATTCTGTACTCGTTACACGTGAAGGCTGGGGCGAACAACTTGCGACCTGCGAAGTCGTATATACCGGACTAACGGCTTTAGAGAATTTGACAATTGGTCAGGGACCTATACGTATATATAATATATTAGGTGTATATCTCGGACAACTGACAGAATGGAACGAAGTATGGACATTGCCTTCCGGAATATATATACTTATTGATGGAAAAAATGAGTATAAGATTGTTCGCTAAATACGGATTGCTTGTAGTTGGGCTGCTTATAGCCACAACACCTCTCTACGCACGATACTCTCGCACCAAACTTGAGCATCATTTAGGCGTGGGCATTGGTGCTGGCGAAGCCAATAATGCCCAACTCTCTACCTCTTCGTTCACACCGAAAGGAGGGGCGGCCGGTAACTTAACCGTTGCTTACGAGATGAGTATCAAGAAAGCGATTATAGGTATCGGGTTGGAGGCGCAATACCAATATACACATGAGTATTGGAGCGATTTCTCTGATAGCTTTGACCGCGTGGACAAGAACGGCGAGCAGGTAAAATATGAATACGTTTATTCCGCTTGGAATAACTATGACCATACTATACGTCTGACTGTCCCCATATATGCAGGCTATCAAGTTGGAGACTATTTCTATTTCCTTGTCGGTGCTAAACTCTCTGTTCCGCTATACTCAACCTATAAGGGCGAAACCGATATGTTTACTCAAGGTACATACCCTTGGAGTATCGAGCCAGTTCGCACGAAGGATGGTAATGATTTCACCTCCTTTGGCTATTACCCTCAAGAGACGTTCTCTACCAAGGCTAAATACCCTGAGAACCTTTGGGTAGCTGTGTCTGGCGAATTAGGTTCCTATCTGCCCCTAAAGGAGGAAATAAAGAAAGTAAAGATGCGCTTAGGTGTTTATCTTGATTATGGTTTCCGAGTAGGGAAACTGGCCAATAAGCCTCTGGTCGAGTACCAAGAGCCTATTATCCTAAATAATGTCCTCAATACAGATAGATTGAAAGGCCTTCCTAATAATTTAGAAGTGGGAGTCCGGTTTACTGTTTTGTTCGATATAAAAGCAACGCCAAAACACTGTATGTGTTATTAAATATAATTACGTATTAACGATTTAAATTTTAAGCAATGAAAAGACTTTTATCTTGTGTGGCCTTATTACTCTCTGTAGTAATTTGTGCGTTCTCTGAAGTCAATTACGTGCTTCAAGAGAGCTTCGAGAATGGTCATTTGCCTGATGGTTGGACCCAAGAGTTCGTTAAAGGACAACAGAACTGGACGGTCGAATCCAACGATCTGGTGTTCCCTGCGGGAGCTGCAGACGGGAATGGACGTATTGCATTGCGCAATGAGTCCTCTCAGACTATCGGCTATACCACTCGGCTTGTCACTCCGGTCATGGATCTGAGCGAAGTGTTCCAACCCATCGTCATTTTCTCGCATGCTCAGCAACAGCGCACTGGCGATTTTGACCGCCTCACTGTGTACTACCGTACGGGAGCTGATCGCGAGTGGGTGGAATTACGTACGTTCGACAAAAAGATTCCTGATTGGGTACAAGACACTATTGAGCTTGACGCTCCAAGTAAAACCTACCAACTCGCTTTCGAGTCGTCCGACAACTTCGGACGTGGTGTGGTTCTGGACAATGTGCGCGTTCGTCCAATGCCGACTTGCGACACTCCTTCCAAACTGCAAATCAGCGGTTTGACAACTTCTTCATTCACTCTGCGCTGGTTAGGTTCATTGGATACGGACTCGTTCGAGATCTTGGTAAACAAATCTGCAATTGACCCCGACCTCGTAGATGAGGACCAATTGTGGAAACGCGTTTGGGTTGACCCATCTGAATCAGGATTTTTGTACGCGACAGGTGACATCCTCGATCGTAACACCACCTACTACGTGTACATTCGTGCACATTGCTCAGGCGAAACCAGCGAATGGGCTGATATTCAAGTGAAAACCCAAAACATTGTGAATGTTCCGTATTTCCTCGACTTCAACGACTGGAATTATACACCCGGTACTGTGATGGGAGTCACATCCTATTACTGGGCTAAAGGTACTGATATCGAAAGTAACGCTTCACCGTTCATCAATATCAACGAAGAACCTGGTGCTGCTGCTACCAAACAGAAATCACCGGATGCTACGCACTGCTTGGTTTTTGCTGGTGCTAACTCCACAAGTACTGCTATTCCTGCTGGTAAGTATGTCTATGGCGCTACGCCGGAAATCAACGTACCTAATCTCAAAGACTTGGTTGTTTCGTTCTTTGGTACTGCTTATCAATATGTTGATAAATATAATAACAAGGATTGGGCTGCTGGTCTCATCGTTGGTGTCATGACCGACCCGGCTAATATTGAGACTTTCGTCCCTGTAGATACTGTTTGGGCAAAAGCTTCTGGTGCTTTTGAGTATTACCAAGTCCCATTGTCTTCTTACGAGGGTAATGGTAAGTATGTGGCGCTCTTGAGCCGTTTCGATAAAAACAACTTGTTCTTCATCGATAACTTCTTTGTCGCAACGCAGGCCGATTATCCTCCGCTGCCAAAATTTGATTTCTCTATTTCGGATGCTAACACCATCACAATCACTCCTAACACGAATGGTGCTGCTTCGTGGGATCTCTTCATAGCTGCGAACGAAGATAAATTGCAACCTACTCCGAATCCCAAAAAACTGCTCTTCTCGAAGACAGGTATTACGGACGATTCATTCACTGTTGTAGCGGATACTCTGATAAATACCAGTATCCAAATCTATGTGCGTGTAAATGGAATATTTGGCTTGCCGGAGAGAACATTGATGCCGGAGAAAGTCACATCCTTCCCGCGTCTGTTGACCTTCAAATCGGCTAATAATATCCACAAAATTGGCGAGGTAGCCAGCAACTGGATATATGCTCTTGGCTTGGGAACAATGCCTGAGGGATTTATTTGGAGTTATGACGATAACAAGAAGTTCAGTAATCCTTCTGCATTTACAGGCTCTTCTAACACTTCTATCTCTGGCTATTCCGATTATAGCTATACATCTTTCTATAATAGTTATCAGAAGGGACACGAGAAAGACATCTACGTGGCTTTGCCTGCTGTTGCCGATGTGAAGAAAGTGAAACTGTCTTTCTATATGACAGCTACAATGACAGCTACGTATCCTGAAGATATTGCTACAATAGCCATCGGTGTCATGACTGACCCGTATGACATCTCTACTTTCGTGCCTCTGGATACGGTTGTGGGTGAAAAGGGTCGTTATAACAAGTATCTGGCTACCTTTGAGGAATATGCAGGAACCGGCAAATTTATTGCGCTGCGTGGTATTCCTTCCCAACTGGTTGATAATACAGAGGAATCTAAAGTAATGGTTTATGCGTACTTCGATGATATCAAAATTGATGAAATCGGAGATTGCAATGCTGCTGAAGGTATCCAAAAGTTGGCAACCGACACTTCTATCGTTCTCAACTGGAAGGCTAATGGTGCTAATAAGTGGAATGTAAAACTCTATTCTAAAGGAACTGAAAAGAAAGTGCGTGAGGCTGTTTATCAATACACCGTTGACCCTGCTGACCTTATAGTTGATCAGGATGTTACCACGCCTAAGTTCGAAAAAACCGGTTTTCCACCACATACCGAGTACTACTTCGTTGTTTCTACCTATTGCGCGGATACAACCTATGAAGGTACTATAGACCAAATAAAGACAGATTGTGCATACGAAGGCGAAATGCTACCGTATCTTGAGAACTTTGAAGGATATCAAAACGTTGGTTCTCAAGTGAAAAAAGTTGCTAATTGCTGGACTGCCCAATTTGTTCAGTATTCGTATTCCGGTGCTTCAACGAGTTACTATCCGTATATCTATAACACCACTTTAAATGGCTACACACATTCTGGTTCCGGTTGTATGTTCTTCGGGGCAAGCAATTCTTCAAATGCAATGTACGCCGCTTTGCCTAAGATGCAAGTGGATGACCTCAGTAAGCTCGAACTTAGCATGTGGATTAGACCAAGCGCTGCTACGTACACTGATATCTTCTATGTAGGCGTTATGTCTGATCCTGCGGATGTCAATACTTTTGTGGTTGTCGATTCCTTCACTGTGAAGGGTGCCGCTGTTCACGCTGAGTACAATGCTACACTCCGCGAATACAAAGGCGAAGGTGGCTACATCGCTTTCAAGAAGAAAGCAAAAGATACCCACACCTACTACATTGATGATGTTAAAGTCAAGATGATGAGCAATTGCGGTATCAAAGTTAGCGGTGTTGAAGCTACTCGTCTCGATACAGCTACTGCCTTTAAGTGGACAGAACAATCTGTGGATAGCTACGAATTGCTTATCGCTACCGAGGAATTGGATGATATGGAAGCAATCGATCCGGCTAAAGTATTGCTGCGTAAATTCGTAACGACCAACGTGGATACCGTTTCCAATAATGCCGCTGCATTTGTGTCCAATACCCAATACTACGTATATATCCGTACCTATTGCTCAGCTTCCAACACCGGTGAATGGTCCAATCCGGTTGCCTTCAAGACTGCTTGTATGCCGGAAACTCCGGAAAGCTTCGGTGTTGAAGACTTTACTAATCAGGATAGATTAGACTGCTGGACAAAGGGTATCAACCAACTTATCGGTACTCCGACGTTTAACAACCACTTCAACGCAAGCGGATACCTCTATCTCTACAACCCGAAAGGTACCGCTACTTTGCTCGGGCAATCGTACGTGATTATGCCGACACTCAATGTGGATTCTATTAATGACGTTGAGATTACTTTCCAAGCACATACAGGTCTGCCGTCCAATGATGGTATCTTAGATATCGGTGTTTGCGTGGACGACTTTGATTCATATATGAAAGTTGATACTTTGCATCCGGCTTCTGTTGCTTCTGTGGCTGTTGCTGCTCCGAACAATTGCGGATTTGCTGAAGCACTGTATTATACCATTCGTTTCACTGACTATATGGGTGATGCAGAAGGCCGCTACGGTAAGAAGATCGTTCTTCTCGGTCGTGGTAACTCCGTAGCAGCTAACTATATCTACATCAAGAACCTCAGCGTTCGCCGTCTTGCTGAACTCAACGAGCCGATTTATGTGGAGATTCCTGAGGAAACAATCACGGTCGGACAAGCAGTTGTTAATTGGGATGCACAAAATGGCGCTACCGGTTACGAAATCAAGTACGCTACCGCTCCGATTGACCCGGTAATGGATACTGTACTTGTTCCTGGTACCGACGTAACTATCAAAACCGTTACCTCTGTAACGAATACCGTTACGCTCACTGAACTGCCCGGATTAACTAAATACTATGTTTACGTTCGCTCTACAAATGGCGAACAAAAGAGTATTTGGTCCAACATGCGTCCGTTCAAGTCCAGTTGCCCGATTGCATTCACTCTGCCGTGGAGCGAGAACTTCGATAGCTACTCAAGCGGTGCTACATACATTCCTGATTGCTGGGAGCGCTTCACTCCGACTGCTACGTGTTATGTTTATTCCTCTGCTAAGAATGGCTCTGCTGGTAATGGTCTATATATGGGTAGCACACTCAAGAATGGCCCAACCTATATGGTATTGCCGAAGATGGAAGGTGCAGTGAAGGATATGATGATTAGCTTCGCTTACAAGTCTAATGGTAAAAGAGCTACTCAGTCCACTTCTGATGGTCCAAATCGTTACATGGCTATCGGTGTGGCAAGCGATGTCTCAACCCAAGCTAAGATCATCGAGACTGTCGTTTGGGTAGATACTATCATTAATAGTGATAATACCATCTTTAAGGACTACACCTTCGCGTTCGATAAATATACCGGCTCAGGTGAGTATATCATCTTCTGCGGTTATGGTGGCTCTGACGCGAGTTCGGCAACCAATACAACCGTCGGTGGTCTCTATGTCGACGACCTCTTGATTGAGAAGATTCCTACGTGCTTCCCTGCTACAATTGAACAGGTGAAATCTACCACTTCTTCCATCACTGTGGATATCACGGATAACTTCGGTCAAACGACATGGGATATCGCCTTCGTACCAAAAGGTGGTAAAATCTCGGATGTAACACCTGTTACCGTGAATATTAACGATACAATTCAAGGTGGTTACTTCCTTGTTGGAGGTTTGGCTCCTTCTACTACATTTGATGTCTATGTACGCGCTAACTGTGGTGGCGGAGATGTCAGCAAATGGTCCAAACCGACTGCTATGCAAACGATGTATCTCCTCACTCTCGATCAAACCACTTGGGACTTCGAATATACCAAAGAACAGCGTGATAACTACCTCGTATGCGTCCCGGGTACAACTTCTCGTTCGTACCTAACTGATCCGCAGTTTACCGAAGGTAATGTTAATCCTGCTGCAACCTATTCGTACTTCCCGCAGCTCTATCCGACATCCGTTCCTACAACGGAAACTGTTGCCCAATATGGATATAAGAGCGATTTCGCAATACGTCTCTATTCCTATGCTTCAGGCTATCCGACGCAGTGGTTCGCCCTGCCGGAGATTGATGCGGATATGGATACATTACAGCTGCGCTTTGATGCTACTTCCGCATATATTAGCAACCGCCAAACAAAGGCGCTTTCTACTACCTACGCAAAGGGTACCTCTCCGCACTCAATGAAGGTTGGTATGATGGAAGATCCTACTGACTGGAGTACATTCACTGAATTAGCTGAATATGTATTCCCGGAGGTTACGGCTACTACTGCGGACGATGATGAGAGCCACTGGAACCACTATTCACTCAGCCTCTTCGGCGCTAAAAAGAATGGTAAATATATTGCCTTCGTTACGGATTACAAAACTACTAACTACGCTTATGTGGATAATATCGTAGTGGAGGCTGAAACAGGTTGCGGCGCGCCGAGTGGATTGAACGTAGTTGATTCTACGCTTACAGATAACTCCGCTGAGGTCGTTTGGATTAGCAATAAGCTCAAATGGAATCTCCAATTACTTGAGCAAGTTGATGATACCACATCTACGCTCGTGGTTGACTCTATCATAACTGCTACGGCTATTTCGTATGAGACGAAAGTGCTCCTTGAGAACCTCAAGCCCAATACGAAGTATATCCTCAATGTGAAGACTATCTGTAGCGATACACAAGAGAGTGAAGTTTCCGTTAAGGAATTCACCACTCCGTGCGCTCCGTACACAACGGCTGAGGCTTCCTGGAACTTCGAGGACAACCTCGTTCCGTTCTATCAATCCGGCTCAACCATGTATGGCCTGCCTGAGTGCTGGAAGAAGGGTGCTATTAGTATAAATAAATCGACTGGTGTCGTTACACCTGAGACTACTAACTCGTACTTCCCATATGCAATAGCGAATACTTCTTCCTATGTCTATGCTCAAGGTACAGACGAAGCAACTGGTCGTGCTCTGCGTTTCTACACCCCTGCTACGTCCTCTGTTGCTAAAGCCGTTTGGGTACAGCTGCCGCCTCTCGCTACTACAGATCACATGCAACTCCACTTCTGGGCACGTGCCGCTTATTGCAGCAAGTCAACCAAGAAAGTTTATTCCGCTAACACGAACTACGTCAAGAAACTGTATATCGGTGCGATGACCGATGTGGAAGATTACAAAACATTCGTGAAACTCGATTCTATCGAATACAGCAAGACGCTCACTACTTCAGTGCTTTACACCGATGATGAAGATGAATTGTGGGAAGAGTTCCTCGTTCCGCTGGATAAGTTACAAGGCGCAGCCCCTGTGATCGCACTTATCGCTACAAATGATAAGACTACCTACTTCTTCATCGATAACCTCGAGGTTCTTCCGGATGACTATTGCTTCCGTCCAACTGGTGTGAAAGCAGATAGCGTTTATAGCGACCGCGCTAAGATCTCTTGGCGTGCTGCTAATCGCGCTGTCCAGATTCAATTAGCTTCGGATGAATCCTTCTCTGACGAGTCTGTAGTAGTCGATTCTGTAGCTGCTTCGGATGTGAATGTACTCTATCTCACAGACCTGCCTTCAGAGACGAAGCTCTACTTACGTGCTCGTTCTGTCTGCAGCCTGACCGAAAAGAGTGAGTGGATCAATGTCGGCTCATTCCTCACGCTCGCAAAACCGTTCTTCCGCGAGACCTTCACTGAACTGCGTCTCTTCCCGGAGGACTGGACACGTTACAGCAATCGTATGATTAACGTTGTGGATACAATCCCTGGCCAAATTGGTTCACCGATATCTACAACTGTTACTACCAACTGGTATCGTTATCCTTCATCAATAGGTATGCCTGCCGGTCACTTGAAAGATAATATCTACGCCACAAGTCACAACACCTGGATCGTTTCCAAGCCGATTGACTTAACCATGATTGAAGAAAATCAGAAAGTTGGCTTGAGCTTCGACCTTGCTATGACCGATGGTACAGAGCATAAGGGTGCAGAGCCTGATCGTATCAGCGGCTATGACGATGCATTCGTAGTGGCTATCTCTCTCGATAATGGCCAAACATGGAAACATGAAGACCTCACCGTTTGGGCGAACCAACCATTTGCCGTTCACGTAGATGTCGCTTCCGGTGATACTACCTTAGTTGAGCCGACCTATGTTTACAACCAGATTTCGTCTAAGTTCGGCGGTGAAAAGATCTTCATTGACCTCAGCAAGTACGCTGGTAAGATTATCAACTTCGCATTCTATGGTGAGTCAACCGTAAGCAATGCCGATAACGATGTACATATCGACAACGTACAAATCAATACCTACGCACTCAATGAGTACGCTCAGGAGACTTGCCGTTGGATTGACTACGAGGATGAGTTCTTCTCCATCAGCGTGGATGATTACAAACCGGGTCAAGCAACGATGTACGAAAACTATAAAGTTACCTCTATGCTCGGTGCTGATAGACTCTCTCGCTTGAATCTCACTGTACTTGACGAACAACGTCTCGTTATCGACACGACTATGTGTGAAGGCAGAACATTTGATGACTACAACTTCAATATCGACACCAAAGAGAGTGGAGTATTCCAACAGAAACTGGCTTGCTCCACCGGTTGCGATAGTGTTGTACAACTCAACCTGACTGTCATTCCGTCTATCGTTGTTGATACCGTCGTTTCGATCTGCCAAGGTCGTTATGTGGACTTCTGCGGCGAACATCGTTATACCAGTGGTAACTACGAGTGCACATTCACTTCCCTTGTAACAGGTTGCGACAGCATCGTTCGCCTGCACCTCACCGTGCGTGACGTGCTCCGTTCAAGCGATACTAAGTACCTGTGCCCGGGAGCTACCATCGAGTTCGGCGATACAACCATCACCACAGCGGGCGTTTATAACATCCTGCTCGATGCTGCCGGTTGTGACTCTATCGTTACACTCACTGTCCTCGACGCTCCGTCTGATAGTCTCACTCTCAGAGCCGCTATCGTCGAGGGACAAACATACAACGAAGGCGTATGGCGTGGACTTAGCAAAGCAGGAGATTATCCTGTAACGCTGTCCAATGCGTATGGCTGCGATTCTATCGTCACTTTGCATCTCATGGTCGTTCCTGCTGAAGGCGTCTTGAGCGATACTATCACGATAGACCAACTGCCGTATATCCTTGATGGCGTTCAACTGCTTGATGCAAATGCGAAACCTGGAACATATACCTTCCAAGAATCGCGTGGCGGCGTAGCATTCAAACTCGAAGTCACTATTATTGATGAGGCAGAGGCTATCGTTTCGCCGGAAGCGGACGGCTTTGCCGTTCTGCCGAACCCGGCACAAGTTGGACAACCGATCTTCATCAGCGGTAACCTCGCTAATAACGCAACGGTATCCGTAGTCGCTGTGGATGGCTCTGTCATTTATGCAGCACAAAGCATCAATAATGGTGTTATTCCGGGTATCCCTGCCGCTGGCGTTTACCTCGTTGTGATTAACAATAACGGCGTTATCAAACAGGCTAAACTGATCGTTAAGTAAATTCGTAGTACATCGGTACCGTAGTCCATGTTTCGTACTACGCTACTATTCCGTACTATCATTCAAGAAGTGGCCGCCATCCGCGACCACTTCTTCTTTCCCC
>JAEDLW010000022.1:0-24275 GCA_016295035.1 Paludibacteraceae bacterium | reverse complement strand
TCGCTGCTGTCGCTAAGGCTGTCGCTCAAGTACTGAAGACCCCTTCAAGCTTGCAAACGGCACAGACCGAGTTCGCTGCGCAGTCAACCTACAAGAAACTGCGGAACTATGTTTGGCACCGTGAGTGGACCAACTACGAAGGCTAAGCACGCTTAAACTACGGCTTTCGTCGGAAGTGGCTTGTTGCGACTAACAAAACACGTTTTGTGTAAAGCAACCGCACTTCCTCCTCTTCCCACAAATTAAAAATTTGCGGGAGCCCTAAAAAAAACAGGCGCCGCCGTGTTCTACGCTTTCCCCACCGGATGCACTTCGTTGGCGTCCGTCGGGGACCCCGGATTCTGGAAAAGGGCATCGCTAATATGCGGTGCCCTTTTTTGGGGGGAGAATTGTGATATTAGGCTTTAGCGAGATAGATAAAGAAGGTGGTGCCGTTTGGAGATGTTTCAAACGACAGGCGGCCGTTAGAGCCTTCAACGATATTCTTAGAGATAGCCAAACCTAATCCGGCACCGGTGGATTTGGTCGTGAAATTAGGCAGGAAGATCTTTGGCTGTATATCTAACGGAATACCCGGACCATTATCAGAGATAGCTATTTCCACCTCGTTCTTATTGGGGTCGTCTTTGAGGATAACCATTATATCTCCTTTCGGTTTGTTATCGATAGCCTGCACCGCATTACGTATGATATTGGTGAATACTTGTCCAATCTGCTCCTTATCGGCTTGGACCATGACTCCGATTTCCGGTCCGAAATAGCGAATCGGTATTTGTTGCGGGTTATTGGCGCAAAGCGCGACGGAAGCGCATAGTTTTTGGGCGATGTCCACCTCTGACACTTGCACTTGCGGTTGTTTGGCAAAGGTTGAGAAAGAGGTAGCGATACGTGAGAGATTATCCATCTGCTCAATCAACATAGCGGAAGCTTTATCGAACTGTGCGTCGAACTTCGGTGAGCCCTTCAGGCGTTGCAGCTGCTGCACAGACAACTTCATAGGGGTCAACGGGTTATTGATCTCGTGCGCGATTTGTCGAGCCATCGTTCTCCAGGCTCCTTCACGTTCGGACTGCGCCAAGCGACGAGACGATTGCGCCAATTCATCAACCATCTTGTTGTATTGCCCGATAAGCAGACCTATCTCGTCGTTATAGGCATAAGGCACATGTGCGTTCGGGTCATGGAGCGATACGTTACTCATCTGTGCAGTAACAGCATTCAGCGGTGCTACAAGAGCGCGAGAAAGCCCATAAGAAAAAGCAATAGCAATCAATAAAGCAAAGATGAATAACGGGAAGAGTCGGGCAAGGAAATCGTCCAATTCTTTTGCGGCTTCTTCCTCAGAGATAAAGAACGGCACCGCAATATATCCCAACGGAACAAAACTACCATTGACGAATTCCGTATATGCAGACAGATAGCGAAATTCACCCAAATTAGAGTAGCAAGTACACGGAGTTGGTTCTGAGGAGAACATCACCTCAGGCGCAAGATAAAGTGAAAGGAATCGGTGTTGGAAGAGGGAGGGTGTGGACGAACCAATGAGTCGTCCTCCCAAATCATAGACATGGATATCCGTTCCAAAGGCATACGCTAAATCACGTAAGTCGGCACTCAATGCCTCAGAAGAGATGGAAGCCAAGGAGAAATCCCAGAAATAAAGGTTCTGGAGAGCTGCTTGTATAAACTGACTTTTCTGCTGCAGTTCCGTTTCTTGACGTGCCTGATAGTGACGACGAATATACCGTCCGGATACAAGGAAGACGCTAACATAACCAATAAGCAAGACAAGCAACGTAGCGAACTGAATCTTATATATAAGCTTGAGGTGGCGGTAACCATGCGCACGAACTATAATAACCACTCCCCATACCACGATAACAATAAAGACAAAAAGAGTTAACCAAAAATAAATACGCACCCTCGTGCGCGTTGAAACATGCCATTTGCCGTGCTCGTTATCGGTTTTTTCTAACAAGGGGCGATAAGAAAAGCTCTTGGCAATCTCCTCCCGTGCCTCATCGCTCAGTTGCCATTTAATAGGAATGATTGCTTGTATTTGGTAGTCCTCGACTTTCTTCCACATGCACCGGCACACGGCGTTGGAGAATTGGTAGTTATACCACACGTCGTACTCAGGAATATACATCTGGGGTGCTGTGAGTGTATTATCAGACCAAAAGAATATTTTCCCCGCGCGCGAAACAATATAGTGTATATCTTTCGACTGCTGGGAGATGAGCCACACGGAGTCCACATTACCGGCAACAATAGCCTTTTGGAGTTCTTCCAGTTCGCGCTCCGCCCGCACCTCCTTACGACGTAATTGTTGCGATTCGGAGCAGCCTACAAACACAAAAAGGAGTGCAAAAAGTACTATTTTACAAACTTTTACCATTTCCGCTTGCAAAATTACAAAAAATATTGTACCTTTGCAAGCTTTTTTGAAAATATTTATCAAATGATAGCCATTTTTACAGCTTTATTGCTTGGTTTCTTGATGATTTTAGACCCATGCACGCTGTTTACGTCAATTGCGGCAATAAGTTACATTGACCGCGAAATGCAGAACCGTCGTCGGGTATTGACTACCGGAATCATGTTCGTTCTCGGCAAGTTAGTGACTTATGTGCTCATGTCAATACCTTTTATTGTAGGCGCGCAGACAGAATATATTCATCATCTGTTGAAGCATTGGGGAGAACCTTTACTTTGTGTATTTATGCTTTTGTGCGGCATATTATTATTGGTAGTAGGACACCATCACCATAATCATGACCACGGCATGAGTAAATGGCTGCAGACCGTAGATGACAAGTCGAGTTGGTTTTGGGCATTGATGTTAGGCATTTTCTTTGCTATAGCCTTTTGTCCGCATCGTCTTATCTATTTCTTTACGATGATAGATACCGCCATATCGCTATCGGCACCTATGAACTGGATACTGCCTATTGTTTTCGGTTTAGGTACAGGACTTCCTATACTGATATTAGCATGGGTCATCTGCTATAGTGCCGTTAATACACAGGTGCTGACTGCCAAAGTGAAGAATTTCGAAAAATGGTTTAGATACATCTGCGCCGCGCTATTCTTGGGTTACGGTATTTATCTGGGCGTACACTTATTATGCGAAGATGAGCATCACCACCATCACAGCGAGGACACGGAAATTGTAGTTGAGCATGTCGAGTGATTGTTTTCGATTTAAGCAGTTTGAAGTCTGTCACGGCGGCTGTGCGATGAAAGTGGGCACGGACGGCGTATTGTTGGGAGCATGGTGTAGGGTGTATGGTGTAAAGAGTAAAGTTTTGGATGTCGGCACGGGCAGCGGACTGATAGCGTTGATGTTAGCGCAACGGTTTGCAGATGCACAGATTGATGCAATAGATATTGACCCGGCTGCAATTAACCAAGCAGAGGAAAACTTCGCCCGCTCACCATGGTACAATCGACTAATTTGCAAGCAGATAGCACTTCAGGACTTAGCGCAATCGGGCTGCTTGTACGATGCTATTGTGAGTAACCCACCCTATTTCATTAATTCGCTTAAGAATCCCAATATACAGAGACAAACAGCAAGGCATACGGACACGTTAAGCTATGAGGAGTTGCTCAATGCAAGTAAGATATTACTACAAGAAGATGGCTCATTATCGCTTATTCTGCCCGCGGAAGCGGAAGAAGACATTCTTACACTTGCAGCAAAAACAGGATTCTTCCCTACCCGTTTAGTACACGTTTATTCCAAACCAGGCAAACCGGTAAAGCGGCTGCTTATTGAACTACGAAAAAGAAAAGGCCTGCCTTGTGAGCAGAGCCAATTCTATATTGAGTCAGATTCTTCGCCACGCAGCGACGAATATACTGCACTGACGAAAGACTTCTATCTGTAATTATCTCACTGCCTTAAAAGACATATCAAGAGACTTAACCGAGTGCGTTAAGGCTCCTACTGAAACGAAGTCCACACCACATAGCGCGTAATCACGGATAGTATCAATGGTAATACCGCCGGAGGACTCTATTTCCATATGTCGACCAGCTGTTTTCTGCCATTCGCGGATGTGATCTACAGCTTCTTTGGTGCGCTCAGGCGAGAAGTTATCCAACATGATACGGTCAGGGATATTGGTGGCAAGCGCCTCGTCAATCTCTTGCATATTACGCACTTCTATCTCGATACGAAGCGGCTTGTTATGGGTCTGGCAGTATTCTTTAGCACGCACAAGCGCATTCTTGATACCACCGGCAAAGTCCACATGATTATCTTTGAGCAGGATCATGTCGAATAATCCTATTCGATGGTTCATACCGCCACCTAATGCCACTGCTTCTTTCTCAAGATAGCGTAGCCCCGGAGTGGTTTTGCGTGTATCAAGCACATGACAACCCGTGTCAGCAATGAGGGATTGGTATTTATGGGCAGTGGTAGCAACTCCGGACATTCGCTGCATAATATTGAGCATTGTGCGCTCAATTTGCAGAAGGCTTAGTTCCTTTCCGTACACTTTGAAAGCAATATCCCCAGGCTTGACAGCATCACCATCGTGAAGAAATTGTTCTACGCGACACTCCGGATCAAAATAGTTAATAATCTCTTTTGCTACCTCAATACCGGCAATAATACCGGTATCTTTAATGATGAGTTGCTGACATCCCATTTGAGAAGATGGAATACAACTAAGTGACGTATGATCGCCGTCGCGAATATCTTCCTCAAACCAAATGGCTATGAGCTTACGCAGTTCTTGTTTGTCCATAGTTATAGATTAAACCATTGCGCCATTAACTTGAATAACTTGTCCGCTTACATACGAACTAAGATCGGATGCAAGGAAGAGCGCTACGGAAGCCACTTCTTCGGGTTTACCGCCTCGATGGAGAGGAACACTCTTAACGAATTCTTTTATGGTCTCTTCCGGCAGAGATTCCGTCATTCGAGTAAGGATAAATCCCGGTGCAATAGCATTAGCACGGATACCACGACTACCCAATTCCTTTGCAGTAGATTTGGTAAGAGCAATTATTCCGGCTTTTGATGCAGCATAGTTAGCTTGTCCTGCATTTCCGTTAAGTCCCACAACCGAAGAGAGGGAAATAATAGAGCCGGAGCGTTGGCGCAACATGATTGGCGTAACAGCATGGATATTATTAAACGCGGACTTAAGATTAACAGCCAGCACTTCGTCCCACTGCTGCTCCGTCATTCGCATCATCAGCGTGTCGCGAGTGATACCGGCATTATTGACGAGAATATCTATCCGTCCAAACTCTTGGAGCACATCCGATGCTAATTTATGTGCAGCATCAAAATCAGCAGCATCAGATGCAAAAGCACGAGCTTGGACGCCTAATTGCTCAATGTCGTGGAGAGTCTTGGCAGTTTGCTCTTTGAACTCAAGATCTGTGAAAGCAATGTTACATCCTTGAGCTGCGAACTGAAGAGCGATAGCTCGTCCTATACCACGAGCTGCACCGGTAATAAGTGCTGTTTTGCCCTCTAATAATTTACCTTCTACTAACATAGGTTATTCGTCTTTTATCGGGAAGATTCCCGTTGGGTTGTGTATTGTGTATTTAGTTAATTCCTGGTTTGAATCAAAGCCAATACCTTTAATGATAGATGTCGCACGAGTAATGGTTATTGAAGAATCAGAATGGATACGTTCTGTCTTCTGGTTCCAGAACAGTTGTGGCGTCTCAAAAAACTCACTATCGGTATTCATAGATTGAACATTGCCACGAAGTTCCCATATCTGCAGACTTTCGTCGTAATGTGCATAATCGGAACGAAGCCATGTATCAACTTCTAAGTCGTAATTGAATTTCTCCAGATAGATGCCATCAGGAAACTCCCAGTAAACGGGTTCGGCTTTGTCATAAACCTGCCACGTTTGGGTCGTTATACGGTAGCGGGTTATACCGGAGTCTGAGATTAACGTCGTTACGGCCGACGCGTCTAGACCGGGCATGGAAGCACGGTCTAGAACAGCATCAGCTGTCATTTTAGAATCCCGATGACACGCAGTCAATACGAGGATACTACCTAGCAGGACGACAAACAGTTTTCTCATTTATCCAACCACCTACGATAAAGGTGGAACCTCCTAATTCATTAGGTAAGTCAAACATTTCTTCCTTCGTCGGGAAGTATTTGCTATACATGTATATCAGTTTATCTGCATCACCCGTAACGGACGGATCAACAGATTTCGCACGAACGAATTGGTCAACAGCAGCCCAGAAAACGGTTTTGTTCAGGATGGCAGCTTTAGCAGCCGGATAATCTGTAGTCGAATATGGTTTCGAGGCAGCATAGCAAGAACCAATCAATATATAGCAACGACCTTGGTTCGGATCCAGCTCGAGGGCACGGCGGCAGTACGAGCGTGCTTCCGAATAGTTCTTCAGCTTGTCAAAGTAAACATAGGCCGTATTGAACAGATAGTCAGCGTTATCTTCCAAACCATCGTCTTCAGAAGCCTCATCAATACTCAACGCCTCGTTGTAATAAGCTATTGCACCACGCCAATCACCTTTCTTCATGCACATTTTCGCACAACCAACGGCAGATTCTTCACTCGGCTGCAACTTGTGAGCAGCTTCTGAGGCAGCGAAATAAACATCAGACTCTGTGCAGTTCACGTGCTTGTAAAGACGAATGTACTTAAGCAACTCTTCGAGGTTATTCAGGTTAGCATTCACAATCTCTGCATAGATCTCGTCCAATTTGGAGCAATCAGCAGCACCGGAAATAGCAAACAAATTGTCCACATAATCCTTTTGCTGAGCGGCTACAGAAGCACTCTTGTTGGTCGGATCTTTGGAAATAACTTGCAGCAGATCCGATACCTTCGAATAATCAGAGAGGAATTGTTCTCCGTACTTATCAGGATTGGATTTATACAGCGCATAGCTCACTTCTGCCAACTTGGTCAGAACGGATACCTGTGATTTTTGTCCCATACCTAAAACAGACTCTTTCAGCCATGGATATGCTTTCTCTTTGGTTTCATCCTCAGGGAAGTACTTGCAGTACTCTACGCCCTTTTGGCCAAGAATATATGCTGTCGGATAACGAGAATCATCACCAAAGTATTTGATTCGTTTGTCGCAGAGCTCAAGTGCAAGATTGCGGAAACGATCCTTTTCTGCAGGATCCGTTGCTTGATTGTACATGTATTCTACTACATCCAAACCCTTGGTGTAAATAACTTTATTGGCGTTCGGGCAAGTAGTGTACACAGACCACCAAGGATTATAAGCATCTTGATACTGTTTGTTCTTCACGCTCTCGTTGAAGAGAGAAATGTTCATCAAGCACTCTTCAGTGATTACTGGTTCTTCCTCGACTACTTCTGGAGTTTCTTCCGTCGCAGGAGCAGCTTCTACTTTCGGTTTCTTTGCGCAAGCAAGCGCAGGAATAGCTGCACACAGCGCAATCAAAATCAAATTTCTTACTTTCATAATCGTAGATATTAAATATTTCTTAACTCTCATTTTTCAGTTCTTCAAAAACCGTGCCAAATTATAGTCGGCGCTTAAAGAACCAGTTTTCACAGATAGATGCATTGATTGTCAGACGAAGGTAATTCTCCTGCAAACTGACGGCACTTCCGCGATGTCCATATTCTATCGTAGCATTAAACACCGTTCCCGCGTTACGCAAAGGAAATCCAAAGCCTATGCTCACTTGGTAATCAGGTACTGTAATCTGCTTAATGTAAGAATCCGCAACATTACATCCAATACGCCAAAACATACGCTCCGCATAATTGCGACCTAAAGGATTATGGCGATATTCCACACCAAATGCATACTTGTTGCGGTCACGCAGTTCGTCAAAATCATTCAAAAGATTCGTAGTCTTGGACCAATAATAGCGAGAAAAATCAAAAGCCACCGTTAAGCGGTTATCCCACGTATAAGAGCCACCTACACCAAACATCATCGGAACCTGCGTTACATCCTCAGCTACCCATACAGTATCAGACTGCGTGGATTCGGCTACTGTATAATCACATTTAAGAGTGCGCTTATTCTCAAATACAGCACCTAACACAATATTGTGCTTACCAAATGTGTGGAACAACTGCAATCCTTCGCGGAAACGAACGCTGCTGACACTAAACTCTGAAGCTTGCACAACACCATTCACAGCCCCCTCATCAAAAGTTAAACTGCGCGAATTAACCACATCACCAAACATGTAATAAACATTCGCACCCAATGCCACCCAATCAAATAAATTGACACTCAAACCGCCATAAACCTCACTAATACCACCATTTCCATAGAAAGTCTGAGTATAGTGGTAATCGGACTTAAGGGAATCACGAAGCATGATATTATATCCCACACTACTATAAGGCAATAGGCCGGCGCTCAGAGCAACCCAACGCTTATAAAGCGGGAACTGAAGCGAAATATATTCCAGATTACCATTGACTTTATTCTTTATACCGGAAGCATCCCCATAACGTGTCCACAATACACTTGCGGCCAAATCGAACATAAAAGTAAGACTATCGCCACCGGTGTAAGATGCAGGCTGAGCGGCACAGATAACTTTGCGGTTACGCATTCCTATACCTACGCTACCCATGGCACGGTAAGCATTTGATACGTTGTCATTTATATCACCCAAACCGTAACAGGAAAATGGAGAAGACGTGTTGTTTTGCGCAAAAATTGGCAGCAGCAACAGCACGCAGCTTAACAGCAATATGTAACGTAAATATTTGTACATACTATTTCAGCCTGCAAAAATACTGCTTTTTTTGCATATGTGCAAGCATTTGCACAAAAAAAGTGCAGAATTTTCATTTTTCTGCACTTTTTATTATTTTACCTTTCTCTTCCTTTACATTTCCCCTACACTTGCCACCAGATCCCAATGTATGCTCAATATATGCTCACCGAGAGCCTACCGTAACAAACGTACTATTTCTTGTTGTATTCAAGGATTTGGTTAAGACCGATGAGAACGAGATTCTTCTCTAAGTGAAAAGAGGTATTGCGGCTGTTATTAGCTATAAAAGGTGCATTGCCGCCGGTAAGCATGACCGTTAGTTGTTTCAGTTGGGCATTAAGGGAACGAATATACCCTTTTACTTCGTAAACAATACCGCGGATGACTCCTGCAGCTATAGCGTCGCGGGTTGTCTTGCCAAAAAGCGGAAGCAGTTCATTCTCTTCCACTTCAACCTGAGGCAGCTTCTTTGTCATGCGATGCAAGATGGTTAGCCGCATCTTAATACCAGGAGCTATATTACCACCAACAAATTCGCCCTCATCCAAAACAAAATCATAGGTAATAGCCGAACCTGCATCAATAATCAGAATATTCTGTTTTGGGCAAAGATAGGCAGCACCCACAGCCGCAGCAAGACGGTCTTGGCCGAGTGTCTCGGGAGAGTTATATCCGTTGCGGATGGGAACTGGCGTAAAATGGTCAAAAAGCACAAAGTGCTTCGAAAGACGATTGAGTGCATTAACCACAGCCGGCTCTATATTTACTACCGACGAGATGATACTATCAGAAATAGGATAAAGAGCAAATAGTTTTTCTATATCTGAGGCAGTGAAGGACTTGTAGATAAAGTTCTTCACAATGCGTCCCTCGTCGTTAAAGAGTGCGACTTTGGTGCGCGAATTACCTTGGTCTATCGCTAAGTTCAACGGATAACGAACATTTAATATGTATATTATGACTCCTCCTGCACAGCATACAAGAAGCGTTTAATGGACTTCTTCGGCGTTTTTTCGAACTCGTGCGGGAAGAGTTTAATTTTATTAATTTGCTCGTACGCAGCTATCTGCGCATTGAGGTCGCGGCGATTCTTCTCCATCTCTTCGTCCAAAGCCTCGTGGTCAATGCCTACAGCATCAACTGCATCGTAATCCGGACAAACGAGTGCTACCAATGAACCATCTTTCTGCTGAATAACCAAAGATTCTAGCACATAGGGCATATTGTTGAGTTTCGCCTCAATCTCTTCCGGATAGATATTCTGTCCGTTCGGACCAAGAAGCATGCTCTTATTACGGCCTTTGATAAAGAGGAAACCATCCTTATCGATATATCCGAGGTCACCGGTTTTCAACCAGCCGTCTTTCGTGAATGTTTCTGCCGTTGCTTGCGCGTTACGGTAATAACCATACATCAAGTTCTCACCACGCACTTGGATTTCACCTATACCCTCTTCGTTCGGATCTGCAATACGCATTTCCATATACCCTTCCAAAATCTTACCGCATGAATAGGCGCGAACTTCGGGATAGAAAGAAACGGTAATAAGCGGAGCACACTCTGTCATACCATATCCTACTGTTAGCGGGAATTTGATACGACGGAAGAAGGCTTCTACTTCTGCATTAAGCGGAGCACCACCAAGGATAAGTTGCTTGAACTCTCCACCAAAGGCATTGATGAGTTGCTGGCGAATCTTACTGAGCACTACTTCATCCAAGAAAGGTACTTTCATCACCCAACTAACCGGTGCCTTTGCAATCTGAGGTGCTATCTGCTTCTTATATATTTTCTCCACAATAAGAGGCACAGAAACGATAGCGGTCGGCTTTACTTCCGCAAAGGCTTGCAATAACAATTTCGGAGAAGGAATACGACCGATAAAGTATGTGTGACCACCATGAGCCAACGAACCGAGGAAGTCAACGATACAACCATAAGCATGAGCTAATGGCAGGAAAGCGACATGACGGCAACCGGGATATTGGTAACCCGTCTCACCAAAGAACTTAATCTGTGCGGCAAGGGCATTACACGGAGTGATAACACCTTTTGAGAAGCCTGTCGTACCGGAAGTATAATTAATAGAAGCCACTTCGCCATTAGCACGTTCATCGTACACCACATTTTCTTTACTGAAACCGTTCGGATACTCTTTTTGGAAGAGGTCTTCTACATCCTGCCACGTAAACTCCTTATGCGTACGTGCCAACAACTTAAAGTTCTGTAAGGAATAAACAGACTTAATCTCCTCAAGCTGATCCAAATCCATTCCATCCCAAATAAGGTCGGAAACGAACAACAATTTGGCACCTGAGTGATTGATAATATGTTGCGCATCATTGGCCTTAAAATCGTGCAATATAGGCACAATAATAGCTCCGTACGTCACGGTAGCAAGATATACAATAACCCAGTTACTGCAGTTCTTGCCCATCACGGCAATCTTGTCGTCTTTTTTAATCTTGTACTGTCTAAACAGCAAGTGCAGACGAGCAATTTGCGCCGCTACTTCGCCGTATTTGAGCGTAAACGGCGTGCCATAATCAGTAACTGCCTCTCTGTCCCAGTTATCCTGGAAGGAGCGCTGATAAATTTTTACTAAATTATCTTGATCTGAAGTCAACATAGTCGTGATATTTTGGTTTATTGAGTTGTTAAACTATTATTGGCGAGTATATAGGAAACGCTTGATAGATTTCTTTGGTGTTTTCTCAAACTCGTGCGGATACACTTCCACTTTAGCTACTTGCTCATAGGAAGCTATTTGTGCATTGAGATTACGACGGTTGGTCTCCATTGCAGCCTCAACCATTTCTTGAGTCAAGTGATCCGCATCAACTGCCGTGAAGTCCGGACAAACGAGTGCTATAATTTGGTCACCACGTTGCATCACAAGAGACTCCATGACATAAGGCATGTTATTGAGGATAGATTCTATCTCTTCCGGGAAGATATTTTGTCCGGAAGGACCAAGAATCATATTTTTGTCACGGCCTTTAATGAAAATGAGACCATTTTCGTCCAAGTAGCCAAGGTCACCTGTCTTGAGCCAGCCGTCTTTCGTGAAGATAAGACGTGTAGCCTCTTCATTTTTATAATAGCCGTTCATTAAGTTCTCACCGCGTACTTGCAGTTCGCCGATACCTTGCTCGTTCTTATCTTCTACGCGCACTTCCATAAGGTTAGGCAACGGATAACCACAGCTCTGCAACTTATAGTCTTTCCAGTTCACGTAAGAAATAAGTGGAGCACACTCGGTCATACCATATCCCACAGTGTACGGGAAACGAATATGTTTGAGGAAGGAGTCAACTTCCTGGTTAAGTGGAGCACCACCAATAATTACTTGGTCCACGCAGCCACCGAATGCATCTAATAAAGCTTGGCGTAATTTAGAGAGCACCACCTCATCCAGGAAAGGCACTTTCATTACCCAACTTACAGGCGGTTTGGATATTTGAGGAACAATCTTGTTCTTATATATCTTCTCCAAAATAAGAGGCACGGTCAGCACACAAGTTGGTTTGACCTCGGCGAACGCTTGCATCAATACTTTCGGGGACGGAGTCTTTCCTACTAACCAAGAATGGCCACCGGCACAGAAGTTACTGAGGAAGTCAAACGCACAACCGAAAGAGTGCGCTAACGGCAGAAATACCACATGACGGCTACCCTTGTGAGTTACACCCGCCTCGCAGCAGAATTGCACATTACCGGCCAGGGCATTTAGAGATGTTATAACACCTTTCGAAAAACCTGTCGTACCTGAGGTATAAACAAAAGCGGCAAGATCTTTATTCGTCTTCTCCGTATAGTGAATTTCTTCCTTCTTCAAACCTTTCGGATGAAGACGTTTGAATTCTTCGAGCACGGCACTAACTGTTACTTTTGTATGTTCAATGCTCGGCGCAGTTGCCAAAGGCTCATAGTCGTTAAGCGAGAATACACCCACCACTTGCTCCATTTGATCTATATCCATATTCTCATACAGAGAATCGGCAATAAAGAGAAGCTTGGACTCAGAATGGTTGATAATGTGTAAAGCGTCATTAGCGCGGAAGTCTTGCAGAATCGGTACAATGATAGCGCCATAAGTAACTGCCGCCAAATAAGTTGTTGTCCAACTGCTCGTATTTTTACCCATCAGGGAAATACGATCGTTCTTTTCAATACCACAGGTGCGGAATAAAATGTGTAACTTCTCAATCTGGGTTGCCACATCTTCATAGGTCATCGAATTCGATGTACCATAATCGGTGAATGCGTAGTTATCCCAGTTGTCCAGGATTGAGTTACGCAAAGTGTCAATAAAATTAGTTTGTATCATAATATTTTGTACCTAAAATATTTATTATTGCATTGGAACATCAAGCAAATTATCTTCTTTCGGCGCTGCAGGAGCATCATTCACAATAATCTTATCTACGATAAACTGACTATTTCCACGCCAAGGCAATGTACCAAGATAGCGTTTCCAGTGCAGTTTAATCTGACGACCGGAACGATGGTCAATCTCATTTGCCACTTTCTCGTCAGCAACCGAGAACTTGAACTCGTTAGATTGAATAGTTGCATTCGAGTTCTTCGAATTATAACCGGTCTGAATCATTTTTCCCTCATAGGTCTTAAAAATAAAACCCTCTTTTTGGAAATAGTTGATGTCACCCTCATTAATTCCTTCGCTATAAACAAAGCAGAACTTAATGAAAATAAATGCAGCCAAACCGACTATTGCGATAGCTGTTGTCCATCCAATAATTTTACCTTTCGTTGTCATATCATTAGTTAGTTTAAGTACACATCTATTCAAATTAGCGTGCAAAAGTACAAATTATTTTTTAATCACGCAAATATTTTATTAATTTTGTCAGCGCTTTTGTACATGCGCGGGTAGTTATTTGGTCACGGGAACCGGTTAAGTGCAGCAATTCGCTATAAACTGCATCAGGGGTAGCAACGGCTATCCACACTGTTCCGACGGGCTTGTCTTTCGTGCCGCCTGAGGGCCCTGCGACACCCGAAGTAGCAATAGCATAATCGGTGCCACAGACGCGCCGAGCACCTTCCGCCATTTGTGTCACTACCTGTTCGCTTACTGCGCCATACTGCTCAAGAGATGCTTTACATACGCTTAAGATACGCTGCTTGACAGAATTGTCATAGGCAACGATACTACCATAGTAAAACTCGGAACTACCTGCGTGCTTATTAAGAAGCGAAGCCAACTTACCTCCCGTACAACTTTCTGCCGTAGAGATAGTAGCACCTTTGGCTTTGAGTAATTCACCGGCAACCACCTCAAGCGGTTGGTCCTCAACGGCAATCAGCCATTCTGCCACAAGTGCCTCCAATTGCGCTATTTGCGCATTGATTTGCCGTTCTGCTGTAGCATCGTTTTTATCAAAGTAACCACTCAAACGTAAGCGAATAATACCATCCTTAGGCAAGTAAGCCAAGTGCATCGTTGCAGGAAGAGCATCTTCCCATTGCTCGATATGTATCGCCAAAGCAGATTCCGGAATTCCCGTTACCTGAATAGTACGGTGAATAATCGTTTCGTTGGTAGGCTTATGTTTTGTCAGATACGGAATAACTTGTTCTATCATAGCTACTTCCATCTCGTATGGCACACCAGGAAGCGAGAATAATAATTTGCCATCTTGCTCAAAAACCATCAATGGCGCCGAACCTACTCTATTGGGCAATACTGTACATTTATCCGGCACAAGCCACTGCGTTTCAGTAAGACGGTTCAATACGTCAGGACGATTACAATACAATTGCTTAACATGCAGTTCTACCTCGCGAGATGGCACTAATTTGGCGCCAAAGAAATCGCACAACACATGCTTCGTAATATCATCTTTAGTCGGACCCAAACCACCTGTTGTAATCACGATGTCAACTCTCGACAGCGACTCGGCTACCGCTCGACGGATATGTTCACCATCATCGTGAACGGAAGTTACTTGATAGATTTCAACACCTACCTTATTGAGTTCCTGCGCCATAAAAGCCGAATTGGTATCCACCACTTGGCCAATAAGCAACTCGTCACCTATAGTAATTATTTCTGCTCGCATTGTTTTTTCCATTCGCTGGCCGTTAATTCCAGTTCGGCGTACCATGCTTCGCCAAAGCAACGCACTAACGGTTCGCGCAGAAACTGATATAACGGTATATGTTTCTTTTTACCTAATTGTCTGGCACAGTGACAGATATCCCATCTGTGATATTCCACTCCAGTATAGTTCCCTACCCGCGTCAGACGAATCGGATAGAGGTGGCACGATATAGGTTTCTTGAATCCAATTTTGCCGGCATTATAGGCTTTCTCAATAAGGCAATAGCACCAACCATTATGATCCGTCCGCGCAAAGATGCAATCTTTGTCGTTGACAATAGAAGTCACGCGCTCGCCGGAAGGATCGAGATACGAGATACCATGTTTCTCTACCACAGCTCGAGCTTCTTTGGTCATGTCAGGAAGTAATATAGGCAATATTTGCTCAATCTCTGCCACTTCTTCATCTGAAACAGGAGCACCTGCATCACCTTCGATGCAGCAGTAGCCACGACAGGTTTCCAAGTCGCAACAGAACTCTTTTTCTATAACATCCAGACTAACTAATGTATTTTGTATCAGAAACATAGACCTTCAATACAAATTTTTACACCCAAGCCGATAAGCACCAAACCGCCTATCAGTTCCATGTTTATCTTCAGTTTGCCGACATACGCGCCAAGCAGATAACCACCGAAAGAGAATAAGGCCGTGATACCGCCTATCGTCACAACAGACGGATAAAGCCATTCAGGATAAGGTACGAACAACAGACCGGTTGCTAACACGTCCACACTCGTCGCAACTGCCAAAAGAAGCAGATGACTTAAGCGCCAGTTAGCGTGTTTCTCCACCCCCTTGTCTTCATGATAGGATTCCCAAATCATCTTTACACCAAGGAAGCCCAGCAAACCGAGTGCTATCCACGGCGCATAAACACGCATAAAATCAACAAACAGCGTGCCAGCATAATAGCCTATAACAGGCATTCCCATATGAAAAAGGCCAAAGATAGTTGCCATCAGAACAGCCCGAGGATGCCATCTGCGATGAATGAGACCTTGCACAGCTGAAACCGCACAACAATCCATCGCCAAACCGATGCCCATCACTATTACATTTAACCAATCCATCAGTGTTTGTATTTATATCGTGCTACGGTTTTGCCTTTGGCAATATTAGTTAGTTTGCCTTTCACAAACTGCTTGCGAATAGGCGAAATACGGTCGGTGAAAACATGCGCTTCAAGGTGATCGTATTCGTGTTGCACAATACGTGCTTTGAAGTCGGTAAACGTCTCCTCATGCCACTTAAAATCGGCATCCTGATAGCGGATAGTGATGGTCTTTGGACGCACCACATTCTCGGAAATACCGGGCAGAGAAAGACATCCCTCACTATAGGAAACTGTTTCGTCGGAAGCATCTATAATCTCAGGATTGATAAACACTTGCTTGAAGTCCACACACTCGGGATAATCTTCGCCAAGTTCAGTTCCATCCACAATAAAAAGCCGCAGCGACTTGCCTATTTGCGGTGCAGCAAGACCACAACCTTCCGCGGCAGTAAGAGTCTCTTGCATATCCGCAACGAGTTGTTTTATATCTACTGTTCCCTGCTCCACTTCTTCTGTCGGTTTGCGAAGCGCAGCTTGTCCATATAAATAAATCGGTAGTATCATAATGTCGTCAAGTAATCTTCCAAAATTATACACGCAGCTATTTTGTCCACTACAGCCTTGTCGCGACGGTCTTTCTTCTTCATTCCTCCGGCAATCATAGCCTGATGCGCTATCGTCGAAGTAAAGCGTTCGTCGTACTCAACCAGCGGAATTGCAGGAAATTGTTTCCTGAACCAGCCCATAAAGGGCCGAATAAAACGCATAGAGTCACTGTCTTCGCCGTTGAGTTGAGTAGGATGACCTATCACAACCCTGTCTATCTCACCTTTCGCCAACTCAGCTATCAGCCACTCTTGCAAGGCTTTCGTCTCAATCGTAAGCAATGGATTAGCCGTTATGCGGAGTATATCCGTAACGGCTAATCCTGTACGTTTCTGACCGTAGTCTATAGCTAAAATTCTACCCACTTAGTTATTCAGTTTATCTTGCATTGCCTCATACTTATCATCCATATGCAGACGATAGTAGATACCTTTCAAGATAACCATATACTCACGGTTCTCTGGAGCTACTTCAAGCGCTTTCTCGAAGAACGGCAGCGACTCTTTCAACTTTTCGCTTGCGTTGTTGAGAGCAGCCTTGTATGCTTTAGCGTCTTGGATATAAGTTGCGTCCTCAATAATCTTACCTGCTTGGTTGTAGAACACACGACCTTTGCCAGCATATGCCTCTGCCAATTGAGGATTGATTTCCAGCGCGCGGTCGTAGTCTGCAAGCGCAACATCGTTATTGCCTTGATTAGCATCGAGGTTACCCTTAATCAGATGATACTCAGCCACATTCGGTTCGCGCTCAATAGCTTGAATCAGGTACTCAATTGCTTTGCCTTCTTGCTTGGAGAAGATATAGTAGTTAATTAAGTTCTGAAGGAACCAAGGCTCTTGCGGGAAGCGAACCATTGCATCTTGCAGCACGCGGACTGCATTGGCAGTATCTTTTACTTCTTCCATATATTCCTGATAGAGGAACTGGTTGATAGCGACAGCTTCGAAATCGCCGGATTTCATATCTTCCAGCACAGCGATTGCCTCCGGATGCAACTTAGCCTGGATTGCGAACAGAGCTGCATAGTACTCATACTGCTGATAAATGGTATCTTTCGGCATCTGAGCAAGCAGTTTCTCATCTTGCATCATCGGCAGATCACGCATAGTCAGGTGACGCATAAACACGTTGTATGCACCTTTGAAATCGCGTTGTTCGTTCAGATAAACACCATACTTAACAAATTCTTGGTTCTGGTAGTATTCAAACATCTTCTTCGCAATGTTATTGCGAGTCTTGGTATCCACTACTTCACGACCTTTCTTGTCCAGTGTCGGAGTCATAGCGATTTGGTCTGCTTTAATCCAGTAGTCATAGCTCTCCATGATGCCCTGACCAATCTTATCTTGGTCGATCGCCTGACCGATAAGGGCCATGCGATTAGCTTGAACATCCTGTTGGTAACCGATAAGACCTGCTACAAACCATGTATTGGCTTGGTCCTTGGTCTCTTCGTTGGCCAAGGCTGCACCAATGAGTTGACGAGCTTGGTCATAATCCGGATCTTCGGACAGAATCAAACTCTTTGCCTTGTTTACGTTACTCTTTTGTGCCATGCAGCCAGCGCTTATCAGCACCAATGCTGCCATCAATAATGCTTTTCTCATATTATTCTTGGTTTTCGTTAATTATTTCACCATTTTCTTCATTCTCACCATTCTCATCATTTGCGGACTCTTCCTCTTTCGGAACGATACAGCCACTTACGAGGGTATCATTACGTTTCTGCAGCTCGATGAGTTTAACACCTTGTGCTGCGCGGCCCGTCTGACGAATGGTCGATATATCCATGCGGATTGCAGTGCCGGACTTGGTCATGAGCATCAGGTCATCATCATCCGTTACGGCTTCAATGCCTACGAGATGTCCTGTCTTCTCCGTTATCTCAATAGTCTTAACGCCCTTACCGCCACGGTTCGTTACGCGATAGATAGGATTACCTTCCTCGTCGTCAACAGGCGTACGCTTACCGAATCCGTTCTCCGAAATCACGAGAATGGTCTTCTCTGTTCCTTTCTCTACACAAAGTGTGCCAATCACGCGATCTTCGCCATCATTTTCCAAAGTAATTGCTTTCACGCCGCTTGCACCACGACCCATCGGACGTACGCCGCCTTCGTTGAAACGAACCACTTTACCATTGTACGAAGCAACTAACATCTCGCTCTGACCATCGGTCATAGTAACACCTATCAACTCATCGCCATCACGCAGACCTAGAGCGATGATTCCGTTGGCGCGAGGACGAGAATATGCCTCGAGCGTCGTCTTCTTCATCAAACCGTTCTTCGTCACAAAGATCAGATAGTGATTTTGCACATACTCAGCGTCATTAAGACCCTTCACATTAATGCACGTGCGCACTTTGTCTTCCTTCTGGATGTTAATCATATTCTGAATAGCACGTCCCTTCGACTGTTTGTTACCTTCCGGCAACTCGTAAACCTTCAGCCAATACAGACGTCCCATTTCGGTGAAGAACATCATCGTAGAGTGCATCGATGCTTGATATACTTTCTCAATGAAGTCCGTGTCACGAGCAGAACCAGCTTTAGAACCGATACCGCCACGTGATTGTTGACGGAACTCAGTCAGCGGAGTACGCTTGATGTAACCAAGGTGAGAAATGGTAATAATCATATCGTCATCGGCGTACATATCTTCCGGATTGAACTCGGTTGCCATCTTCACGATTTGCGTGCGACGCTCGTCTGCATATTTGTTTTTAATCTCAAGTAACTCTTCGTTGATGACGTCGTAACGCATCACTTCGTTTGCCAGTAACTCGTTCAAATGTGCAATCAGTTTCTCTAACTCCTGATACTCGTTCTTTAACTCGTCAATACGCAAGCCCGTCAAAGCGCTCAGACGCATATCCACGATAGCTTTCGATTGCAGGTTATCCAGATTGAAGCGTGCTTCGAGGTTCGCCTGGGCATCAGCCGGAGTACGGCTTGCGCGAATAATACGAACCACTTCGTCAATATTATCTACGGCGATGATTAATCCTTCTAATATATGCGCGCGCTCCTCTGCCTTACGCAGTTCGTAACGCGTACGACGAGTAACAACGTCCATTCGGTGATCAACGAAGTTACCAATCAGGTCTTTCAAGTTCAGCAGCATCGGACGACCGTGTACCAACGCAATGTTATTCACGCTGAAGGACGACTGCAACTCGGTGAACTTATATAATTTATTAAGGACTACCTGCGCGTTAGCATCACGTTTCACTTCTATCACAAGGCGGATATCACGTGTACTCAGGTCGCTGATATCAGAGATACCTTCAATCTTCTTATCGCTTACCAGGTCGCCGATTTTCTTCACAAGGTCGGACTTAACCACGCCGTATGGCAACTCAGTCACCACAATCTTCTCACGACCGTTAGCATCTGTTTCAATGTCAGCATTAGAGCGAATGACAATACGTCCGCGGCCCGTTTCAAAAGCGTCTTTCACGCCCTGATAGCCATAGATAGTACCACCGGTCGGGAAGTCAGGAGCTTTTACATACTCCATCAAATCCTCTACAGTAATGTCCTCTACATTAGCATCTGCGATACGTGCTTTGCGGTTATTAACAAAAGCCACGCAGCCGTCAATCACTTCGCCAAGGTTATGGGTAGCCATATTCGTCGCCATACCTACAGCAATACCTGTACCGCCGTTAACCAACAGGTTCGGGAAGCGGCAAGGCAATACTGCCGGCTCACGCAGACTATCGTCGAAGTTAGGAACCATATCTACGGTATCTTTCTCGATATCGCGAAGCATCTCTTCCGCTAACTTACTCAAACGTGCCTCCGTATAACGCATAGCCGCAGCGCCATCACCATCCACGTTACCGAAGTTACCTTGGCCATCTACCAGGCAGTAGCGCATATTCCACGGCTGTGCCAAACGCACCAACGTACCATAGATACTGCTGTCACCGTGTGGGTGATATTTACCCATAACGTCACCGACGATACGGGCACTCTTCTTAGTCGGTTTGTCGCTGCTTACGCCTAACTCGTTCATGCCGAACAGCACACGGCGTTGCACAGGCTTAAAACCGTCGCGCACATCCGGCAGCGCACGGCTCACGATCACACTCATCGAGTAGTCGATGTACGACTTACGCATTTCCTCGTCAATCTTGACGGGAATAATCTTGTCGTGTTCAGTCATGTCCAGACCTTCCACATTCAGTCCTTCAGGCTGACCATTCGTTTGTTCTAAATCTTTTTCGTTTTCGTTGTCCATTGTATAATGTTTTTTATTTGTTATCAGTTTTCAACAAACCCGCAATACGGAATTTCGCGGCAAAAGTAGTGCATTTTTTTGACATATGCAATTTTTTTGCCACTTTTTTTCAATTTTAAGCGATTTTTGGCCTTTTTAGTATAAATGTCGGTGGAACTTCCCCCTCTATCTCAAATCGCAAATATCGCCAGCAGGAACGAATCGCACGCTCTTCCTATACATTACCGCGCGCGCATAAATACATGACTATCCCTCCACGCCCATCGTGTTGTAAGGTTAAGACGCATGTAGTCGCAAGATTTAGAATGCGTTCCTTCAGTTCTTTCATGGTATAATATTTTTCGCCGCAGAATTATTACATTTTCTCGATATATGCATTTTTTTGTCAATTATTTGTGTATTTTTTGTGTATTTGCCAAAAAAACACTACCTTTGCGCCGTCAAACCACAAATAACAAACCACAAATAACAAATAGTATGAAAAGACAATTCTTTCTTATCGCAGCGATGATCCTGATCTCATTCGCTGCATGCACGAACAAGAACGTGCCAAACGATCCAAACAACAACACTGAACAAGGAGATGGTAAGGATGACGGAGATGATGATCCGCAACCGCAGCCGGAGTACTATGGTAAGGACGCTAAAGTCAATACCAATTATCAGGCCAAACCTTTTACCGTCGGCATCGAAAAACAGGTACTCTTTTCGCAGGGCAACCTCCAGTACCAAGCTTCTACCAACACCTGGCAGTTCGCTGAACAACAAAACGAACGACTCGGAAAAACTGCTAATCTGCTCATCTCTGCCACCAACAGCCACTGGATTGACTGCTTCGGATGGGGAACAAGCGGATATAACGGCAAGTATCCATATATGACCAGTCGAACCAATGAAGATTATGGCAACGGAAAGTCGGATATCTTAGGAACCGATTACGACTGGGGACAATACAATCCCATCCGCAACGGAGGTAACGTCAAAGGTCTATGGCGTCTCATGTCCGAGGACGAGTGGATTTACCTCTTCGACACACGGGAAAATGCTGCCAATCTCCGTGCTTTTGCTACCGTTGATACAGTCAAAGGCTATCTGCTCTTGCCCGATGGTTATGTCTTCCCGAGCGGCATCACTTTCACACCTGGTACGCTCGATTGGAACAAGAATATCTACACCGCCGAGCAGTGGCAACAGCTGGAAGCGCTCGGAGCTGTCTTCTTTCCTACTACCGGCTTGCGGGCTGGTAACGACCATTTCAGCTCATATACAACCGATGGCTGCTATTGGAATGGTACCTGTCCGTCAAACAATCTGTGGGGCGAAACCCAGTATTCTTCTATCCACGGAGGCGAATTCTGCTTCCATAAAGGTGAAGTCAATCCACACGCCAAAACATCCCGCTTGTACGGCATTGCTGTCCGCCTCGTCAAAGACGTCATAAAATAACAAACTACAAACCAAAAAGTGCAGGTTTCCCAAAAAACTTGCACTTTTTTCGCTTAGGATACGCAAGGGATACGCTACCCTTGCGTTTTTCGTTTTTCGTACACATTGTAACACGGTATCAAATGTAACACATCATTTTCAGTCCTCACTTTCCCCAATCTCGTTACGCGCTTTCGCACATTTTGATGCGTAAGTCCGCCAAAACCATCTCTATCTGACCCCATTTATCCCTTAAAATTCATTAAAAAAATTTTTCGGCTGAGGGGTTCGGGGGAGTACTATTATAATATATATATTATAATATATATTTTTTATGTCACACACACCTCACTCTTTTATGTGTTACAATTGCTACTTTGTTACATTCACCCTTCATCACGAACTACAAACCACCAACCAAAAAAATGCTGGTTTCCCCAAAACTTGCACTTTTTTTCGATTAAATATTACACTTTTTTTGCCCACCTCAAAAAATTGTTGTACCTTTGCACGCCAAATGCGTGCAGAAAGAAAAAGCAAAAGATAATACCACATATACCATGAAGAAAATACTATTCATTTTAGTCGCGGCAACGATCACCGCATGCCACAATAAGCCTGTGGAGACGTTCAATGAAACAAAGCCCTTGACGCTGGAGATAACTAAAGAGCGGAGCTACTATCAGGCAGACCGTATAGTGAAACGATTGAGCAAGATGGGACTGGAGGCATATATTCTCGAAGAGAAAACGGATGCCGGAGAGTGGTACCGAGTGATGAGTGGAGCATTGGCTGATTCTGTGGCTGCCGAGGCGTATGGTCAAAAACTCGATTCTCTCTTCCACCTCAAAACCACTGCCGTTGTCAACTATGCAGATCTGGACAGCACCAGCCGCATCCCCGTCAAAAAAGAAGCGGTGAGAGAGAAACATCGAATCGACGTCAATCCACCTTCGGTGCCGATGTGCATTGGACAAATAGCCGAGAAATACCCCGATAACCTCATGTTTAACCTAAAGAAGATAGGGCTGCTCGTGCTAACCGACAAAGGCATAGCTGCTGCTGAATCAAGTAAGTTGGATATGCCCAGAGGCATCAAACTATCGTTCTTGAAGAATAGACGCTGTGAAGCCATATCGGCTGTCATTTATGAAGATAACCTCTATGGAGACCAAGTCACATTGCATGTCATTAAATGTCAGAAGGACAAAAACGTGCAAGTGGCATCCGTAGTACCAACCGCCAATAAGCACAATGTCTATGCGCTGGAACTTTGTTCCGATATATGCGACATGATCTTGAACACCGGCAACTACATGGACGAACTCAAAGAAGGCTTTAAAGCCAAGGCATATACCAAACTGTCGGGCTACAAAGTATCGTTTGAGGATAAGGGCAAAAAACGCACCTACTATGTCTTTACCGATGAGGCAGGAGACTATATCTACATGGCGCAGACCACGAAAACAGATGAATCCGAGTTGCTCGATTTCATCAAAGAAATTGGCTTGAGCGAAGGACTCGCAGATTATGACGAGTTCTACAACACCTTTTATACTATTCCCGATAACCCCATTGACGAGGATATCTTCCTCGGTTACTACGTTGACCGCTTGACGTGGAGCTACGCGAAGTCAAAAGGCTATGCGAACTGGGCAAAACGAATGGTCGGACATATGGACGTACGTTGCTATTTTTACAACAGCAACAAAGGTACATGGCATTTTGAGTTGTTCGACCTCCTGACGGAGAATGCAGAGAAAGAGATTTACAACCGTCTGTATCGCAAAAACTTGAATGCTCAATACAAACGCACAATATACGGCGAAGAAGGGGCTGCTATATATGATTACTCCTGGTGGTCAGGATACACGCTGACCGAAGTCAATTTGGGCTTTGACCGCTATGTGGCAGCTGTCACGGGCTCTTCCAGTTTCTCGGAACGCGACCTCATACGCCGCATGGAATCGCTGCAGTTTGTCAAAGGCGGATACGCAAGACAGGAGGAATAGATCAACTCCCTCCCCACAACCGCTAATTCGCTTAGGATACGCTCG
>JAEDLW010000021.1:0-25005 GCA_016295035.1 Paludibacteraceae bacterium | reverse complement strand
GTTAACTGAACTCCAGAGCAAGAAGATTATTCGCATTTGCCCATTTTCTATGACAAATGCCTTGACGCAGCTCTTGATTGCATGGATGATTATCACGCAAAGCATTAATACAACTCCCATCCCTTTCCACTCGAAGTGAATCCACAACATTAACACCTCTTTAACACAGGATTAACACAGGATTAACACAGGATTAACACAGGATAATCCTACTCCTACAATAAGGCTCAAGCACCCAAATACTTAATTCTTGATCTAACAATTGAACTTTTTTAACGCTTTCTGCATTTTTTTTTGCATAATTCAGAAAAAAGCAGTACTTTTGCAGGCAATATGTATCTATTTTATACACCAGATATAGTGGGTGGCGCGAATGAGGTAGGGAAGCGCTACTGTTTGGATGCGGAGGAGTCTGGCCACTGCGTACGTGTACTGCGTTACGACAGGGGAGACGAGATACTGCTGACAAATGGCAAGGGAATAACTTACACGGGACGGATAACGAATCCGAATCCGAGGCGCTGTGAGTTGGAAGTGTTGACCGCAGAGCAACAGGCGAAACACCATAGTAACTATATCCATATCGCTATTGCGCCGACGAAAAACATCGAGCGTATTGAGTGGTTCGTGGAAAAGTGCACGGAGATAGGAGTAGATGAAATAACGCCTCTTTTATGCCGTTACTCGGAGCGCAAACAGTTGCGGGTAGATAGGCTGCAAAAAGTGATACTGTCGGCTGCAAAACAGTCTTTGACACCATATTTGCCGAAGCTGAACGAGTTGACAGATTGCAAGGAGTTTATAAAAAACGCCGACGAGCAGACACGTTTTATAGCTCATTGTTATAAAGAGGATAAAAGAGAACTACGGAACGAGATAATGCCTAACAAGAGTGTGGTAGTGATGATCGGTCCTGAAGGGGATTTTAGCGAGGAAGAGATTGCCACAGCGCTTGAAAACGGTTTTGTGCCGGTTAGCCTTGGAGAAAGCCGCTTACGCACAGAAACAGCAGGAATAGTCGCTTGCCATATTTGCAACCTATTTAGTATATGATAGATAGACTGATAGAAATAGATAAGAGCTGGTTATTGGCGATCAATGGGGTGCATAATGCGGCAATGGATCAGGTGATGTGGTACATCAGTCAGGCGTGGGTGTGGATACCGCTATACGCCATGCTGATAGGTCTGCTAATCTGGAAGTTTGGTTGGAAACGTGCTCTGCTGTACACAGTAGCCTTAGTGGCAGCTGTAGGTTTGAGCGACTGGATTTCGTCAGGATGGATAAAGCATTGGGTATGTCGCCCTCGTCCTACACATGAGCCGACTTTGCAAGGGCTGGTACATATCGTAAACGGCTACGTAGGTGGGCAATACGGCTTTGTGAGCTCGCATGCCGCGAATACAATGAGTCTTGCGGTGTTGTTTGGGTTAATATGGAACAAAATCAGCCGCCAAGGATGGTGGCTGATGATATATGTCGCAGTAAACTGCTATAGTCGGATCTACTTAGGAGTACATTATCCGGGTGATATTATCGGTGGTTTAATAGTCGGAACGATTATAGCATTGCTTGTCTACGGTTTATTGAATCAGGTCGAGAGGGTGCATAAGGTGCATGAGGATGACGAGGCTTGTCTACCTTCTGGTTCATGAACTTATTATATTGCTCTGGCGTAAGGATATTTTTGAGTTCTGACATAAAGAGCTGAAAGCCTTCGAACTCCTGCGCCCGCGTTTGTCCTGCCTCACGTCGTTTGTTATGGCGTACGTTGATACGATAAAGCGAGTCAATAACCATGGAGTCCTTGAGATTGAGTTCTCGAATAAGCATACCTGTTTGTTTACGAGCTATTTCCTCAGGTGTCCTTTTAGGTTGATCGGACGGAAAAGATGGAGACTGAGCATTAACTAACACAGCCGTACATAGAAGCATTATAGCCAAATAACAATATTTCATACACAAAAATCTACCACAAAAATCGTGCCGCAGGGTGCTTAAAGTGGAAAAAGTGATGCAATTTGAACGATTTATAGCAGAAAGGTTGTATTTTTCACAACAAACGGAGGGCAAGTCATCCCGTCCTGCTGTTCGTGTAGCCTTAGCAGGACTTATCATCGGCGTGATGGTGATGAGTATAACCGTTTGCGTGGTGGTAGGATTTAAGCAGACTGTAACGGATAAGGTGGTTGGTTTTGCAGCGCATTTGCGTGTAGTGAACTTCGAAAACAACAATACGTTTGAATTGAGTCCAATCATGGCGAGCGATTCGATGCTCCATGCATTGGGTGCCTTACCGCATATAGAAAGTGTGAACACGTTTGTCACGAAGCCTGGAATACTGAAGACAGACGAGGCGTTTCAAGGGATTGTGTTCAAGGGAACAACATATTGGACATATTTTGAGGAAAACCTGATAGAAGGGCATTTGCCGGAGAAAGAGAACGAGGTGCTATTGTCGCGTAAGTTATGCGATTTGATGGAATTAAGCGTCGGGGACGCTGTGCTGAGTTATTTCGTTGGCGAGAACGTCAAAGTGCGCAAGTTCGTTGTATCTGGTATTTATCGTACCGGTTTCACTGAATTCGACGAGCGTTTTATCCTTGGTCAAATGGACGTGGTGAGACATTTGAATGGGTGGAGTGATGATGAGGTTTCTGGTATAGAATTGCGAGTTGATAATCTGCGCAATCTGTATGAAGCATCGGATTATGTGTTCTTTGCAACAGCGAACCGCCTTGACGAAAAAGGAAACGGCTACTACATGGAAACAATGGAACAACTCAACCCGCAAGTGTTCTCCTGGCTGGATCTATTGGATATGAACGTGGTTATCATTATCCTACTCATGCTTGCTGTTTCTGGCTTTAATATCATTTCTGGATTGATTATCCTAATTTTGGATTCGATACAATTAGTAGGCGTTCTGAAGGCATTAGGTGCGACAAACAAACAAGTTCGTGGCGTCTTTATTACGCAGGGCGTGATGCTGATAGGAAAGGGCGTGATATGGGGCAACGTGATAGGTTTAGCACTTTGTGCTATACAGTATTGGTTCCACGTGATTCCTCTCGATGCTGCAACGTATTATGTAAACTATGTGCCAATTGCTTTTCCTGTCGGTTGGTTGCTGCTTCTGAATGTGGGAACAATTTTGGTTTCTACGGTGATACTGCTTGCACCTAGTGCGATTGTGAAGAAAGTATCCCCGGCTGAGGTGATGCGGTTTGAATAGTAAAAGATATATGGTGTTTAGGACAGAAATAGGGATTAAAAAAGCACCCTGGGAGATTGCGTATCCGGATAGAATAGCACTATTGGGTTCATGCTTTAGCGATAACATAGCCCGAAAGATGTGCGAATTTTATTTTCAAGTGACCTGCAATCCATCAGGAACACTCTATAATCCTATATCAATAGCTCACCACATTGACGATGTGGCACCTAAAGCGGATGTGGTAATCATAACTTTCGGAACGGCTTGGGTGTACGTGGATAAAGCTACAAACGAAGTGGTCGATAATTGTCAGAAACGTCCCGCATCAGACTTTATTCGTCGTAGGTTGAGCGTGGAAGATATTGTATCGCTATGGCAACCTATTGTTAAGCGCTATGCGGACAAGCGCTTTATCTTCACCGTTTCTCCTATACGGCATATAAAAGACGGTTTGCATGAGAATAACTTGAGTAAAGCTATTCTGCATTTAGCCGTTGAGCAACTAATTCAATCTTCAATATCCAATCTCCAATATTCCATCTATTTCCCTGCCTACGAGATAATTATGGATGAATTGCGTGACTATCGCTTCTATTCGGATGATATGCTACATCCGAGTCCTGTGGCGATAGCCTATATCTGGCAGCGCTTCGTTGATACGTTTATAGGTTCAGAAACCAGGAAAGAGATGGAAAATCTTCATGCTTTGTGGCAGAAACTCAATCATCGTTCGTTGCATCCGGGAAGTGCGGAAGACATCGCATTCAAAAAACGCACAGAGGAAGAACTCCGTGCGCTTCAGATAAGGTATCCGTGGTTAAGTAAGTTGTCAGATTCTCTCTAAAGAGCTGAGTTTCATCCATCCGACATTATTTCCTACATGTATATTACACCATTCTCCTAATGTCTCGTGAATGATAACCTTGGTGCCTTCGTGAAGGGTGAATAGTTCTGTTCCGGAACGGTCAGGCGATGCTTTAACATTGACGATGCCTTGCGTAATGATAGCTTCCTCACGAATGGTATCTCTATGATGGAGACTTCCGGCATTAGCACATGCGCACACAGAGATGAAAAGCGCAATAAGGGCTGTATAGAACGATGTTTTGCGTAACCATTGTTCTTTACTGAGTGCGAAGAGTAGAGCGCCAATAAGGACAATGAAAAAAGAGATGATACTTAATACCATCCAAGTCGTCTCACGCATAGTATTGCGGAGGGATTGAAGCCAGGACTTGATGAAAAACGCTTGGTTATCCTCCACATTATCAATAATCCGACTCTGTGCAAAGGCGAGGTTGTATTTCGCATCTTTATTGCGCGGATCGAGACGTAGGCAGCGCTCATAAGCCAAAATAGCTTTTGCTAATTCGTCTTGCTTAAAATACGCATTCCCTAAATTATAATATACTTCCGAGTTAGGCTGTTCGACAATAATCTCCTCGTAAGCCTTAGCGGCTTGGGTATAGTTGCCATCGGAATATAATTGATTTGCGTCGCTAAATAGGGCAACTAAAAATATGAGTAGTAGTTTCATAACTTCTGATTTTCGAGTTGGTTAATAATGTCCGTTGTGCGGTCATAAAGCAGCTGCATCTGGTTATCAGCAGAGGGTGCATAACGTGCGAACTCTGCGGTTGCAATCACGTCTTTGACTTCTGTAATCAGTTCATCCGGCACATGTTTGTTATGCAAAATCTCAGCTATTGTGTCTTTGCTTAGGTCGGCTGTCGGAATAGAAAGCCGGTCGGACAAATAACTAACTGCAGCGCGCTCAATCTCCTCATAAAAAGCGGCTTTATTGCCCTCCGCAAGAAGTTTCGAAGCTGCTTTGAGGCGTTTTTGTGCCACCTTATTAGCACGTTTATAGCGCACACGTGTAATGTCGGCATTCTCGCGAATCTGTTTGCGGAATATAACTAAAAGAACAATGGCAATCAGTAGTGGAATAAGGTAGTACAACCAATATCTCAGTGAACCGAATACCAATTTTGCGGGCTGATAACTAACTCCCGAATGCTCACTGCTATGAATATAACGAATATCGGAACCAAACAGTTGTACATCTTCTTTATTAACAAAATTCTGCACAACAGCTTGTGTTGATTCATCGCTGCCGGCGCCTTTGGTCACGTGTAAGGTGTACTCAGGCGTTGTCAGCGTTTTATACTGATTATCTTGAGTGTCAAAGTAGGAATAGACGATAGCAGGAATAACATATTCACCGCTGGCACGCGGGATGGCGAGGTATTCAATCTCTTTCTTTCCTGAAACACCGGAAGTGGTGGTCTTAAAGTTATTGTTCACTTTGGGATCGTATGCCTCAAATCCTTCTGGCCAATCGATAGCTGGCGTTTTGAGCAGTTTCATATTGCCAGTACCTTGAATGTCAATCTTAATGGTCACAGCCTCATTGGTCTTGAGTTCGGTGGACGAAATAGATGATGCCATAGTGAAGCGTCCTACACCGCCGGAGAATCCAGCCGGTTTACCCGAAGGAAGTGCTGATACGTGAATAGTGACACCTGGAGCCTTGAGCGCCTTGGTGACATTGGTATAGGAGCCGAAGAAATCATCAAAGATAGAACGTACTTGTGAACGAGTCTGTACGCGCAGAACGGCTTCAAACGTGGCAGGGTCAATGACGATATCGCCGCTGTGTTGCGGGTAAAGGAGTGTGCGATAGAGTGTAGCGGTCTGGTAGTTGCGACCATTGTAGTGCTCCAACTCGGTCTGTATCTCACTTTGCTCAATGTCCTGTTTGAGGAAACCGGTGTATTCAGGTAACTTGGTATTATTGGTCAGTTGCGCCACATCCACCCCTGCAAAGTAAAGTTTGTAGGAGAGTAGGATGGCCTCCTGCTCATGCACCTTGGTTTTGCTCACAATCGTGCGGACAAAGATGTTCTCTGACGAGGTCTGTGCCGATGTTTGCGACGATTGGCTTGCCGTTTGTCTGCCTGCAGTGGATGATTGACTACTGGATGTTGGTTGCTCATCTGCCGGTAGTACAGTTATACGCACACCATTAGAGGTGTACTGTTCACCGCTGACGGTCACTTTGGCAGGCGGAAGGGTAAAACTACCTTCCTTTGTCGCCATAAGTGTGTAGGTGTACGATTGTTGGAAAGTCGAAGTGCGCTTGCCGTTGATGAACGAGGTGGACGATGACTGCGATGTGTACGGACCTGCCAGATAATCGAAGTCAGCGAACTCCGGTGCTTGAAGGTCTTTTGCGCGCTGGTTGACGGAATAAGTCAATTGGAAGGGCTTACCAACAACCACTTGCGATGGTGCTTGAGCACGGAACTCCACTTCTTCTGCACATACACTTAAAGTGATGCTTAATAATAGTGTTATATATAAAATCTTTCTCATATTCTACCATTCTTTCTCTACACGCCGCTTAGAGCCTTGTTGACGCTGTAGTTTCTCTTGTGTTTCTTGTTCGTCCTGTTCTAATGCTTGTAGAATCTGTTCAGCGGTTTCTTGATCCATCTGCTGCTCATCCTGTTGTTGCTGTTGTTGTTCTTGTTGCTGCTGATCCTGATTCTGTTGGTCTTGATTTTGCTCTTGCTGCTGTTGCTGCTGATCCTGATTTTGTTGTTGGTTTTGGTTCTGCTGATTTTGTTGTTGCTGTTGTTGCTGGAGCAGTTGCATAGCCTTCACCATGTTGTAACGCGTGTCATTATCCTTTGGATTAGCGCGCAAGGACTGTTGATAGGCAGTAATAGCTTTTTCGTATTGTTGTTGTGCGAATAGGCTGTTTCCTAAGTTATGATAGGTCTGCGCAGCTTTTTGCTTGTCTTTTTTTGCATCGATGAATTGTCCCGCTTTGACAAATTCTTCGGCTGCTTCCGGGTACTTATTTTGCCGGAAGAGAGAATTGCCTAAGTTATAATGAGCTTCGTAAGACTGGTTGTTTTTCTCCAGTCCGCGACGATAATCCACTTCCGATTCAGCAAAATTATCTTTCTTGTATTCGCGATTACCATGACGCACATCAGGGGCTTCCTTCTGAGCCATTAATGGCGAGAGGTGAATAAAAAGTGGTGAAAGTATCACGGCTAATAGTATTAATATGCGTTTCATTTCTCTCCGAATATATCTAAGCGACTGAGCGCTTTGTTTTTACGATTAAAGATAAAGAAATCTGCGATGAGTATCAGCAACGCAAGGAGTACAAAACCTTGATATTGCTCATTATAATCCGCATATACCTTGGTTTCTAACTCAGAGGTTGCAAGATCGTCCAACTCCTTTTGTATGGCGCGTGTAGCGGTATTGGTATTGTCACAGCGAACGTAAATACCTTGTCCGGCTTGTGCTATCTCACGGCACATATCTTCGTTGAGTTTGGATACTACCACATTGCCGTTTCTGTCTTTACGGAAATTGTTCGTTCCTGGGATAGGAATAGGACTACCATCCGGTTTACCGATACCTACAACGAACACCTTAATCCCTTGTTCAACAGCAGCCTTGGCAGCCGCGAGAGCGTCGTCCTCGTGGTTTTCACCATCTGTAATAAGGATTATCGCGCGTGAGACTTCTTTGTCGGCTTCCCCAAAAGCATGAACGGACGTGAGAATCGCGTCACCGATAGCGGTACCTTGCGTCTTGATCATATTGGGATTGATGGTACTGAGGAACATCTTTGCACTCACGTAATCGCATGTGATAGGCAGTTGAATATAGGCTTGTCCGGCAAAGACTATCAGTCCAACTTTGTCGTCCACCATATTGTCTATCAGCTTGCTAAGAAGCTGTTTAGCGCGATCCAGACGATTAGGCGCTACGTCTTCAGCAAGCATTGAATTGGATATATCAAGTGCCACCATCACTTCAATACCTTGTCGGTGGATGGTCTTTTCCTTTTGTCCGTATTGTGGACGTGCAGCGGCGATGATTAGGAGTACGAGAGCAAGCATTACCAGACCGAACTTAATAGCAGGGCGGATGCGTGACACATTAGGCATCAAGTCGTTCACTAACTCCTCGTCACCAAACTCTTTCAATTGGCGTCGCTTACGCTGCACAATGGCAATATAGCCTGCTACAAAAACAGGTATTAGCAGCAACAGCCATAAGTATTCTATATGTGCAAAACGAAACATAGTCTTAGTTACTCAAAGTCTTTAATACAAAATATCTTAGCAGTACTTCTGCAATGAGGCAGAGTAGGGCCGCCAGAATCCAGGGAGCAAAGTTCTCCGTGCGTTTAGAGTACTCGCGTACCCGCATCTTAGTTTTCTCCAATTGGTCAATCTGCTCATAGATACGTTTGAGCGAGGTATTGTCTGTAGCGCGGAAGTACTCACCACCGGTTGTGGAAGCGATATTACGCAGCGTCACTTCGTCAAACTCAGAATCCATTGTCATATACTGCGTACCCATTGGTGTTTGAACTGGTACACGTGCTTGGCCGTGACTGCCCACACCTACTGCATATACGCGAATACCGAAAGTCTTGGCAATTTCAGCAGCCGTCAAAGGGTCAATATCACCGCGGTTATTACTTCCATCTGTCAGAAGAATAATTACTTTTGACTTGGTCTGTGAATCTTTCATGCGATTCACGCAGTTAGCTAGACCCAAGCCTATAGCTGTTCCGTCCTCAATCATACCGAATTTCACAGCGCGGAAGAGATTAACCAATGCAGCATGGTCTGTGGTCAGCGGACATTGTGTGAATGATTCACCGGCAAAGACTACTAAACCTATCTGGTCGTTCGGACGAGCAATAACAAAGTCAGTCGCCACATTCTTCGCCGCTTCCAAACGGTTTGGTTTGAGGTCTTCGGCTAACATCGTACCGGATACGTCCAAAGCCATCATTATGTCAATACCTTCAGTTGATTCAGAACTCCATTTATTGCTCAATTGCGGACGGGCAAGGGCTATCGTTAGGCACGTAATAAGTAGCACACGAAGTACAAATGGCACGTGGAGCAAATAAATGCGCAAACTCTTTTTCTGGCGTGATAACGATTCTGCCGATGACACTTGAATGCTCGCATCTTGGTCATGCAACCGCCATATATACCAGCCGATTACGGGAATCAGAAGTAGCAGTAAAAATAAATATGCGGGACTTGCAAAGGTCATACAGTTTCCTCCTTTTCTTCTTCAGTTGGTTCCGGTGTTGTTTCGTGAACAAATGTATAGGCAGTACGTAGTGCCATCTCGTTCTCGTCTGGAGTGGTTGTCCACTTGGCGAACTTGACAAGGTCTGCTAATGATAGCATCTTGCGCAACTGTTCGAACAAGTCTCTCTTTTCGCTCAAAATTGGCTTCATGGCGCGAAGTGTCTCGTCAGATGTTTTTTCAGACGAGCGAACATCAAAACGTGCACCGATATATTCACGTACTACGTCGGTCAGTTCAGTGTGATATTCCTTTACTTGACCAGATTGCCAAATCTTTTCTTCTTTGATTTGATCCAGTTTCTCTAATGCTACTTCTTCTGCAGGACGAGCAGGCTCAGCCGGTTTCTCAGGAATAACGCCTTTGCGTTTACCGATAAAGACATAGAGATAGTATGAGCCAATTGCCAGACCGATGAGTAAGATAGCAATTAGTATCCAGCGAATAATTCCCCAAGCCCAAATAGGCGCTTTAGCTATTGGCTTAATATCGGTGATAGCGAGTGTTGTATCTATCTCAAACGGCTGTACGACGTTAAATGTCAAGCCTTCTGACCAGAATGTATCCTCGCCCGATACAAAAGGAATAGGGGAGATAAAGAACAACGAATCTTTGAACGACGTTACGGTCAGCATCTGATTGAGTTGATAGCGGCCGTCTTTCAGTTTGGTCGTATCTACGTTCGTGCGTTCTACGATTTCAATCTCAGGTATCAGCGTTTCACCGTAAACAGGCATTTGAACCTGTTCCGACGGGTCACACGTCGCTTGCAGATGTATGTTGGTCTGGTCGCCGATGAACAGGGTTGCTGAATCTATCGCTGCACTAACTACTATGGCTAATAAGATATTCATCTAAATAATGTCATTAATTTCTTCACAAAATCATCATCCGTCCTGATGGATACGGAGTTTGTGCCTGTTTTGGTCATCAGTAATTGGATACTTGCTTGTTGGTCAGCCCATTCTTGGTCATATGCTTTGCGAACAGCTTCCACTGCCGTATCTATCCAAATACGCTTGCCTGTTTCGGCATCCTTGACCTTCAATAATCCTACATTGGGCATCTCGGCATCGCGACGATCATATATTTGTATCAGGTTGATATCGTGACGGTTAGCAGAAATCATAAACGCTTTCTCCATATTCTGCGCTGTCTCTTTATTCCGCCACCACTCGTTGATAAAGTCGGTTATAAGGAATGCCGTGCAACGACGTTTCTGTGCGTTCGTGAAGTACTCCAAAGCGTTTGCTATATCGGTGCCGGCAGATGTCGGCTCAAACGACAGTAGCTCGCGAATGATGTGCAGCACATGGGATTTACCTTTCTTGGCGGGAATAAATTTCTCTATTTTGTCCGAGAAGAATATCACACCCACTTTATCGTTGTTCTCAATGGTAGAGAATGCAAGGGTAGCAGCCACTTCAGCCATCATATCGCGCTTGGTTTGACTGATTGTACCGAAGTTACGGCTTCCACTCACATCAACAAGCAACATCACAGTCAGTTCGCGCTCTTCCTCAAACACCTTTATATAGGGCTTATTCAGGCGCGCTGTCACGTTCCAGTCGATACTGCGTACATCATCACCAGGTTGGTATTCACGCACTTCGCTAAAGGCCATTCCTCGTCCTTTGAACTGGCTATGATACTCACCGGCAAAGATGTTGCGACTAAGACCGCGCGTCTTAATCTCTATCTTACGAACTTTTTGTAATAATTCTTCGCTAGTCATAAAACATTCAACTTTCAACTAGACGACTTCTTTCGACTTTCGACTTTCGACTTTTGACTATTAAGGCACTTGTACCGCGTTCAATACCTCGGTAATGATATCTTCCGTTGTCATGTTATTGGCTTCTGCCTCGTATGTCAGACCAATACGGTGACGCAGGACGTCGTAGCAAACGGCGCGCACATCTTCCGGAATAACATAACCGCGACGGTGAATAAATGCGTAAGCACGAGCTGCCAGAGCCAAGTTGATACTTGCACGAGGACTTCCGCCGAAGTTAATCATCGGTTTGAGTTTCTCCAAACCATATTGCTCCGGCTGACGGGTTGCGAATACAATATCTACGATATATTTCTCAATCTTCTCGTCCAGATAGACTTGACGAACGACTTCGCGCGCTTTGATAATGTCGGAGGTGGATAGGATAGGAGTGACTTTCTTGCGCTCGCCACCAATGTTTTGGCGAATAATCTGTTGCTCCTCTTCTTTCTTTGGATAACCAATAACCACTTTGAGCATGAAACGGTCTGTTTGTGCTTCAGGAAGCGGGTAAGTTCCTTCTTGTTCAATTGGGTTCTGAGTTGCTAATACCAAGAACGGATCGTCCAGTTTGAAGGTCTGCTCGCCGATAGTGATTTGGCGTTCCTGCATGGCTTCAAGCAAAGCTGATTGTACTTTTGCCGGAGCACGGTTAATCTCATCTGCCAACACAAAATTAGCGAAGATTGGACCGCGTTTGATTTTGAACTCTTCCGTCTTCTGGCTATATATCTGGGTGCCTAAAACGTCGGCAGGAAGCAAGTCGGGAGTAAACTGGATACGGCTAAAATTAGCTTTGATAAGGTCAGCAAGCGTCTTAATGGCTAATGTTTTCGCCAAACCAGGAACACCTTCCAACAGAATGTGTCCGTCGCTCAATAGGCCGATAAGTAAGCTTTCTACTAAGTGCTTCTGACCTACAATTACTTGGTTCATTCCAAGTGTGAGGGTGTCCACAAAGGAACTTTCGCGCTCTATGCGCTCTTGCAATTCTCGAATATCGATTGTTGTTTCCATATAGTGATAATTATAATTTTCTACTGCTAATATGCAAATTCTATGCCAAAACCATAAGCATCAGTAAATTTCTACTATTTGTCGCTTAATACGTTTGGTTATTTCGTGCTTTTTTAGCGGCTTTACATTGTCCGTTTTTAGGCGTGTGACGCGTTGCGTGGCCTGAATCTTAAGTGGTATTTCCGCTTTCTTTGTGCCTAATAACTTGGCGTCTGTGCGCAGATTCTTCTCTAATATATATAGGTGTGCATCGCGTTCCTGATAGATGGTGTTGAGAACCATGTGCGCATCCGCTTTGCGCAAGCGGAATTTCTCAATCTGTTGTTCGGACATGTTCAGCAGGTTCAGCATCTGGAGTTGGTCTGCATTCAGTTTAACGCCAAACGGAATATTGACATAGACATCGCCTTTGGCGGAGAATCGCTTGATGCGGAGGGTTTTAGAGTCCACAATATAATTATACACCAAACTATAGCGCACGATGCCGAAATAGTTCTTATTGATAGTATGCTTCAGTACGGTTTCGCCTTCGGATTCGGTACTTACTGTCCAATGTTTAATGTCGTTAAGACAGTCCTCAAACATATCGCGGACGTCTCCAAATGCGAATAAAGCCTCGTGAACCACCACTCCGGAGTCGATGGCGGTAGCCATTTTGCGCATATTCTTGTCCATTCGCTCTAAGGTTTCGCCCGCATAAATAGTATCTGCGCGCCGACGAATCTCCTGCTTGAAATAGCGTTTGCAGTATTCCGCAGTCATTTGGCAAGAGTCTTTGCCGTTTTGCTTGTGTCCGGGGAGCATTACCACACGCGCAATCATTTGTTCCATTCCCCATGGCTCATTCTCCGAATCCATTCTTACGTCGCTCACAATGCGATATTCTGCATTGGTTTTCGGAAAGTCCTTATCCATCTGCACATACACTTCATGTAGTAAAAGTGCCAACTGTTTGCGCTTGTTGCGTTGCTTGGATGGCTTCGCTTCTACCACTAATTGCTCCAGGGCTATTGGCTGTTCTTTGAGAACGATGGTTGCTGTATCAACTAAGGCAGCAAGTGGCAGATTTTGTTTCTCGTAGCCGATAAACGAAATGATTACTCGGCTGGTAGGCAGCAGGTTACACTCAAACTCGTACCAACCATCGTTATTTGTTGCTGTTCCAAGAACAGGATCGTCCATCGGATAAACCGTTGCATAACTAATCGGTTCGCCGGTTGTTGAAACAACTCGCCCAACGTATTTATCCGCTCTAAGAGTAGTGGAAAAAATGCTAACTACTCCTAATAATATATATAATCTTTTACGCATCATCTTTCTCCTTTCTTCCCTTGCTTTTCCATAAGCCTACAAAAAGTGTGCCGTAGGTACAACAAAAAATGCACTTACGCATATTTTTGAGCATGTTCCGCAGGACGCGACTGTATATTCGGAGTGGATACCCACCCAAAATTCATTTTGGGAAGGGGCGTGCCGAAGTACAACAAAAACATTCATCGGCGTTCCGAAGTACAACAAAAACATTCATCGGCGTTCCGCAGGACGCGACTGTACTTTCGGTGGGCGGAGCGTCCTTCCGCTTTCGGAAGGAGCGGCATCCGCCTAGGATGGTTTTCAATCTTAAGCAAGGCGGCGTCCGAAGGTACTACGAAAATTACACATACTTGCCACCATCCATCTTCGTCTTTGCCGCTATCCTCTTTCATTTTATTATTTTTTCTCCATTTTTATTGCATTTTTCACCATTTTTCCTCCCAAAAAAATTGCAAATCCCCCAAAAAAGTATTATCTTTGTACTCAAAAAAACTATGTCATTACTATGAAAAAACTATGTAACAACTATGTCATTACTATGAAAAAACCATGTTATTACTATATCACTATAGTGATATTACTATGAAATTAGTATGTGATTACTATGTGATTAGTATGTGATTAGTATGACATTAACATGATATTACTATAACCTTAGTATGTTAGAAGCCTGATTCCATCGGAATCATAGTATAATTCAAATATATTTAACTGTTTTTCCGAATACGGAAAAGTGTAGAAGTAAAATTATTTGTGCAAAAAAACACTTTTTATTTGCATATATGCAAAAAAAGTATTACTTTTGTCGGCTGAATTGTGCGCAATTTATTTTTGCAGCATGAAATAAACCAGATTAATAAACTATCAATTAAGAATGACCTTGAAAAAAGGAGTCAAAATATCCCTATGGATTGTAGGCATTCTTGCTGCATTAGTTATTTTGTTTATCACATGTGCTGACGTATGGACATCTCGCTATGCCGAGAAAATTGTTCGTCAGCAGTTAGAGAAGGCAGAATTGCCTGTCGCAATCGACTTTAAGCATATTCACGTGCTGCTAATGACCGGCTGCGTGGATGTGGAAGGTGTCGTTGTGCAATGTGGAGAGCTGAAAGACGAGAATAAAAAGATTTTAGATACGCTTAGTGTGCAGATTCCCCATGTAGTTGTATCTAATGTGCGTTATGGACAATTGATTCGCAAGCAGATTGTGTCCATACAACGCGTGGATGTAGTGAAAATGAGTGCCACTACCAAACTGAGCCAAACAAAAGTGGCTCTGAACACAGACAGCCTGTCCGTTACGTTGCGGAATCTGAGCTATAACATTAAAGATTCTACCCTTGCTATCAATCAATTAGGTGTAGGATTAATGCATGCCACGATCCACATGGCGAAAGAGAAAATAAACTTCGAGATGGATAGCCTTTCCGTCGGACTGAACGACTTGTTCTATAATATAAAGGACTCGACATTCGGATATAATGACTCCGTTTACAATCTCAATGTGGATTGCTTCAAAGTGAAAATGGCACAAACAATGATGGGGATTGAAGCGAAGAAAGTGTTTACCGAAAACGGAGGAGAAATTACGATGGGACAGACTCGCATCTGGAATACATGCGGTCGCCGTGACTTAGCGCCGAAGAAGAAAGAACCGGCAACGTGGATAGACTTGCATCTGAATAGCGTCGTGATAAGCCCGCTTAATCCGTTCCGTATGGATTTCTCCAAAGGTATAGCTATCAATCAGATTACTGTTAATGGCGACCGATTTGAGGCATTCCGTGACGCACGATTGGTGCCAACGCATCCGTATCCAATGCCACAAACCGTGCTCATGCAAATCAAACTGCCGATAAAGATTGACGCTATCGATGCTAAGTTGAATACGTTGGATGTAGGCGTACTTTGTTCCGATAAGAACTTAGGCAAGATGCAGATGAAGAATGTAACAGCTTCTATCTGCGATTTCAGTAACAAACGGGGTAGTACCACTGTTGTCAACGCAATCGCTCATGTCGGTGACGGAAAAGTGAATGGTGTGATCAAAATGCACATGAATAAAGCCGGCAAATTCGATATCGAAATCAAAGGTAAGGATATCAATACGAACGAATTGGCTCAAATGACTCGTCCGTTGGCAGCTATCGAACTCGACTGCGCCATCGATTCCATGCACCTCAAATATTCGGCGGATAACGAGCGTTTGGGTGGCAAAGTGCTGTTTGCATACCACGGCTTGAAAGGCAAAGTGTATGGAGCTGATGATATTCCTTTAAAAATCATAAGCAAGAACGCAGGCGCATTAGAGTATTTCGTTAATCACCTTATTCCCAAATCTAATCCTCGCGCCGGTTTGAAAGAGCCGCTTGCATACCGCGTAGAGTATGTCCGCAAAGAGATGCAACCGGTACCTTTGTATCTGGTTATGCCACTCATCTTAGGCGCTGTAGAAACATACTTGCCGGGATTCTTTGTAAGTAAAAAAATCAACAAAAATGAACTATAACCATGAAAAAAATCTATCTTATGCTGCTCGCTGGTTTAGCATTAGTCAGTTGTAATTGTCGCAAGCCGAACTATGCATCGGTGGACGAGTATCCCGTGAAAAGAACCTCTGTCAAGGAAATGGTCTATTCTCCGAAAGAGACTTCCTTTACCATGTGGAGTCCCAACGCAGATTCTGTGATTGTATCCATTTATGCAAGTCAATCGGAGATGGAACCTGTTGTTCGTCGTCCGATGACACGCCGTGTAGATGGTGCCTGGGAGACTTCTATAGTTGGCGATTGGAAAGGCTACTTCTATACTTTTCTTGTGCGCCAAAGTGATGCGAAGTGGGAACTAAAAGAAACACCCGGTATCTTCGCAGTTGCTGTGGGCGTAAATGGACATCGTGCCGCTATCGTGGATATGGCAGAAACAAACCCCGAAAAATGGGCTGAAGATAAGCGCCCGGAACTGAATAAAATATCCGATGCTATCGTTTATGAGATGCATCATCGAGACTTTAGTATCCATCCTTCTTCCGGAATTAATCATCGTGGTAAGTTTATTGCGCTTACCGAAGAAGGAACCATGACTAAAGACGGACAACCGACCGGAATAGACCATCTTAAACAATTAGGCGTAACGCATGTGCAGATCCTGCCGTCGTATGACTATGGTTCGATTGACGAGACACAATTGGCACTCAATCGCTATAACTGGGGCTATGATCCGGTGAACTATAACGTGCCAGAGGGTGGTTACTCTACTGATCCATATGACCCTATTTGCCGTATTAAGGAGTTCAAACAAATGGTTCAAGCCCTCCACGCAGCAGGCATTCGCGTTATTTTGGACGTGGTCTATAACCATACGTTTGATGTGGGCAATTCGAACTTCACGCTCACTTGTCCCGATTACTTCTATCGTACTCGTGAAGATGGTTCTTTAGGCAACGCTTCCGGTTGTGGTAACGAGACCGCCAGCGAAAGACCTATGATGCGTAAGTTCATGCTCGAATCACTTCGTTGGTGGGCTGAAGAGTACCATCTCGACGGCTTCCGTTTTGACCTAATGGCTATTCATGATATCGAAACCATGCAACAGATACGTAAGATGTTGGACGAAATAGATCCGTCTATCATCATCTACGGCGAAGGATGGGCTGCTGAAACACCACTTACCGATGAAACTATTAGACCAATGAAGGCTAATGTGTTGAAAATGAATGGTATAGGCGCTTTCTCAGATGAGTTGCGTGACGGCTTGCGCGGTTCATGCTTCGACGACAAAGACCCTGGCTTCCTTGCAGGCAAAGTCGGATGTGAAGAGAGTATTAAGTTCGGCGTTGCAGGTGCTATTCGTCATCCGCAAGTGGATATGGAGAAAGTGAACTATAGCCGCGAGCCATGGGCAATGCAACCGACGCAGATGATTGCTTATGCTTCGTGTCATGACGACATGATGCTTACTGACCGCCTTCGTTCCTGCGTTAAACCGGCTAAGGGCAAAGGCGTGATTAAAGATGACGAAGTGAAACGTTTGGAGAAACTGGCGCAGACGATTATTCTCACCTCGCAAGGTATGCCGTTTATTTGGTGTGGAGAGGAAGTGCTACGCGATAAGAAAGGTGTGCATAACAGCTACTGCAGTCCGGATTCCATTAACGCCATCGATTGGTCACTCAAAGCAAAAAATATCGATTTGTTTGAATACATAAGTCAACTGATAGCACTCCGCAAAGCTCATCCTGCTTTCCGTCTGGGAGACGCAGAGTTGGTGTGCCAACGCTTGGAGTTTCTGCCAACGGAGGATCTGGTGGTGGCTTATCGAATAAAAGATAACGCAGGAGGCGACGAGTGGAATGATATTGTGGTTATATGCAATGCTAATCGCCATCCTATCACAATGAATCTACCAACTGAAGAACGCTATAAGGCGGTAGTTGAGAATGGAGTTGTGGATTATCAAGCGCTGCCAGAATATCAAGAAACAGTAACTGTAGCACCACAAAGTGCAACTATTTTGAAACGATAATATGAAAAAAACATTAGTCATTATCTTCTCGGTCTTGCTGTCTATACCATCATTTGCCTGGGGCCCTGAAGGACATCGAATTGTTGCTAAAATTGCCTATGCCTACATGAACAAGAAAGCCGTTAAACAGGTGGACAAAGTATTGGGCAAAAGTGGACTCGTTTTCTGGGCGAACTGGCCGGACGAGATTAAGAGTGATACCATCTATCCAAATAGTTTTGATTGGCACTTCCAAGACATGGAAGCCGGTTTAACGGATGAGCAAGTTGTTAATATGCTTACCGACTATCCTACGGTTGGAGGAAATATGTTCCGTGCGTTAGATAGCCTGCAGATACTGCTAAAAGACGATAAAACGAACTTTGACGCACTCCGCTTCTTTGCGCATATATCCGGCGATAGATATTGTCCAATGCACATGGGACACCTTGAGGATAAAGGCGGAAACACGATCAGACTCAAGTGGTTCAGCACACCTACGAATCTGCATCGCATTTGGGACGAGAACTTGATAGACTACCGCGGTTATTCCTATACAGAGTATGCCCAGATGCTCATAGACCGTTTTGGTAGCGAAAAAAAGGCTATAGAAGCGATGACGCAGGAAGAACTGACAATCAATAACTACCACATCACTTCGGCTATCTATGCGTATAACGATTTAGGCGATACGAATACATATCATTACGCGTACCGCTGGAAAGATACCTTGGACAAACAACTGTTTATTGCCGGCGTACGTCTGGCACAGAGCTTAAACGAGATATATAAATAATGAAAGATTTCACGCTGCATACTTATCGTCAATTACTTTCCGCTTTGCATGCTGCCGGTTATAAGTCACTCACATTTGAAGACTATTGCAAAGCCGTGCAAAAAGGAGTGCGTATTGCCGGACAGTTCGTTATTCTGCGTCATGATGTGGACCTGAAAGCTGCTAATAGTCTCAAGACCGCGCAGATAGAAGCCGAATTGGGCATGCACGCTTCCTATTTCTTCCGCGTCGTACCACAGAGCAACCGGCCGGATATTATTCGTCAGATTGCTCGTATGGGCCATGAAATAGGCTATCATTATGAGGATATGGCTATTGCTAATGGAGATGTGGAAAAGGCGATTAAGCACTTTGAGCAACAATTGGCGTATTTCCGCACGTTCTATCCCGTACAAACAATCTGCATGCATGGTGCTCCAACCAGCCGTTACGATGGTCGTGACCTATGGAAGAAGTATAACTATCGCGATTACGGCATTATTGGAGAGCCGTATTTCGATGTGGATTTCTCGCAAGTCGTTTACCTGACAGATACGGGACGTTGTTGGGACGGATATAAAGTAAGCCTGCGCGATAAGATTGAGAAATGGCAAGATGAATGGATTCGTCAAGGACTTTTTTTCCACACAACGGAACAACTCATTTCATGGCTGCAAGACGATTCGCAACCGAAACGTAATCTGATGATTACGACACATCCGCAACGCTGGACGGATAGTAATGGCGAATGGCTCAAAGAACTCACCATGCAGAAAGCAAAGAATATGGTTAAACGCATCTTAGTAGCTACGAAATGATCATTCTGACAGACATATCGCAGATTGACCGAAGTGCATGGAGCGCATTAGCAGCCCAATCGCCTGTGGCTTCATGGTTCCAGACACCTGAGGCTTACGATTTCTTTACGTCTGTGCCACAGAGTGTTAAGCCGTTCGTTGTTGCGGTATGTGAAAAAGAACTCAAGGGCGTTATTGTCGGTTACACGGTCGCAGAAGGACGTGCACTTAAACGCTTCTTCTCCAAACGGACGATTATTCAAGGCGGACCATTGTTAGCAAGCGATATCTCCAATGACGAATTGACAGCTTTGCTCAACGCTGTTCCACGCAGCGGTATATACTGCGAGATGCGGAACTTCAGTGACTACAGCCGTTGGAAGACCGCTTTTGAAAGAGCAGGGTGGAATTACCAGCCGCATTACGATGTCTATATGAACACCACAAACGGCTGGCAAAATAGAATACAAGATGCTAAAAAACGACAAGTTACCAAATGCATCAAAGATGGTTACTCGTGGCACGAAGCGCAAAGCGAAGAGGAACTGCATTCTTGGTTTTACTTACTTAAGACGCTTTACCGCAACAGAGTACATCGTCCGCTTTTCGACTACGAATTCTTCCTTACAGCATGGAAAAATGGCTTTTGCCGAGTCGTCGTTGTGCAAGATAGATCTCGTCTCATCGTCGGTGGCGCTTTAGTGCCTGTGTTGGGAAAAACGGCATACGAATGGTATATTTGCGGTTCTGTAATGGCTACTTTCGCATTGCAAGATTGGTGCGAAAAGAATAAAATTGAGCGTTTGGACACTATGGGAGCCGGTGAACCGAATAAACAATACGGTGTACGTGACTTTAAGTTACGAATGGGTGGAGAACTGCATGAGTTCGGGCGATTTATACGAATACAAGCTAAATACAGATATAAATTAGGAGTTTTGGTTATCAATTTACTATAAACCATGTGGAAAAGAATTTTAAGTGATATTTTCATTTGGATTGGCTCCTCTGTCATAATCATTCTTTGGCGTTTGGTGGCTGATAAAAGTGAGATTGCAGACTACGTCGCACTCTTTGCTATTATGATGGCGGCATGGATTGTTATCGGACTAATCTTTCAAAAATACACAAAGAGCTACAAAGAGTATTGGTTTTGGCAGGAAGTGGCTCTCACTATTCTTACCGGCGTAGCTGTAATGGGACTATGCGCTTGGCTAATCCCGCAAGTGCCTTATGACCTGTCACTTACGGTTGCTCTGTGGACGGTTGGCATCGTGATGATGATAGATGCCGTATTGATTCTGCTGAAGCATTATTGGAAGTTCGCGCTCAATATGACCGTGCCGGTCATGAAGATTAAACAACGGAAGAACGCAAAGTACAAAGGTAGTCTCGAGAAGCACTCTAAAGAAGATATCGAAGCTATTCATCAAGCTGTGCTCTCCATCACCAACGAAGATGATTACCAAATGCTCGTCGAGAATGCACAAATCAATAACAAGAATGCTGCCGTTATATCTGATACTGACCGTTTCACGTTGCTCCAGATGACAGATTATCGCTATTCCACTATTGTTGATATGACGATATTAAACAATATCCGCGGTATCAATAAGCGATTCTGCGTTGTCAATCAGAAGCTACCGGACGAAGGAATATATGTATGCTGTTATCGCCCGCAAGAGTACGTGAAGCAGAAAATATTAGATAGTTATCCAAAAGGCATCAATTATATAGTATATGGATTCTGGTTCTTAGTGAGACGGGTTATTCCGCGTCTGCTTTTGGTTAGCCGTCTTTATTATGATCTGAACAAAGGACGTAAGCGCATGCTTTCCAAAACAGAAGTGTTCGGACGCCTTTATTATTGTGGCTTTGAGGTGGATAAGGTGGTGAGAATGGGACATATCGAATACATCTTTGCACATCGTCACTCTCAGCCATATCCGCAAGAGCAAGTCAAAATATACGGACCACTTATCAAATTGCCGCGTATATGCAAAGATAAAAAGATTGTCTATTTCTACAAGACACGCACTATGCATCCATATGCTGAATATATTCAAAACTATGTCTTTGACCAGCGCGGAGGAATGAATATTGCCGATAAGTCTGATGACGATTGGCGTATTACCACGTGGGGACGATTTATGCGTAAATACTGGCTCGACGAACTGCCTATGTTAATCAATTTCCTCAAGGGAGATGTCAAATTAGTGGGTGTAAGGCCGCTTTCTAAAGCCATGTTCGACAAGTATCCACCCGAACTGCAAGACAAACGTACACGATGCAAACCGGGACTTATTCCGCCATTCTATATTGACCATCCGGATACCTTTGACGAGCTCTTTGCGTCTGAAAATAAGTATCTTGACGAATACTTCAAACATCCGCTATGGACGGATACAAAGTACTTCTTCTTGACAATGTGGAGTATATTAACTCGTAAGACACACTCAGCATAATGATTGCTCCTTCCGTACCCATATTAACCGACGCACTACATCGAATAGCCTATGCCACCGATGCGTCCATCTATCGCGAAATGCCGATGGGAGTGGCGTATCCTAAGACGGCGGATGATATCAAAGCACTTTTATTGAAAGCTCGCGTACGCAAGACGCATCTCATTCCTCGCGCTGCCGGAACGAGTATAGCCGGACAAGTCGTCGGGTCGGGAATAGTAGTGGATATAAGCCGCTACATGAATCGTATCCTCGAAATCAATGCCGACGAACGATGGGTACGACTACAACCCGGTGTGGTTCGTGACGAACTCAATATTGCGCTCAAGCCATATGGACTCTTCTTCTCGCCGGAGACATCCACCTCTAACCGCTGTTGTATTGGTGGTATGGTGGGAAATAACTCCTGCGGCACACACTCACTCGTATATGGTTCTACGCGGCATCATGTGTTGGCGCTCAAAGGTGTTCTTGCCGATGGAACGGACTTCGATTGCACGACTAACACATTCACTTTTGCGCCGAGTAGTCGAGTGGGGAAGAAAGTGCAAGAACTGCTGTCATCGTTGCATAACGATAAGTCTATCAGACAGTTACTTACAGATTCTTTCCCCGATAGATCGCTACGCCGTCGCAGTTGTGGCTATGCGCTTGACGAGTGCTTAGAAGGAGATTCTATCAATCTGCCGGCTCTACTTACCGGATCGGAAGGAACACTCGCTTTTATTACGGAGATAAAGCTGTCTTTAGACCCATTACCCAAACCGTCTGCGCTGCTTATACAAAAATTGGGCGATATGGACGAAGCATGGCCTGCCAATCTTGCGCTCCTAACAAAACATCCAACAGCCGTTGAACTTATTGATGGTGAGATACTTAAACTCGCACTTAGCAATCCGGAAGCGCGACGAAATATGGAAGCGCTTAAGCTTGATACAAATCATCTTCCTGCCGCTTTGCTTGTGGCTGAATTTAATGCAGATGAACTTCCTACAGACTCTTATCAATGCGTAACGACAAGCGAACAAATAGCTGCCGTTTGGAATCTGCGCAAAGCTGGTCTGGGTGTTCTCACAGGCACAGATAGCGATGCCAAACCGATTGGAGTTATCGAAGATACTGTCGTTGCGCCGGAGCGATTAGATGCATACATGCGCGATTTCCGCTCCATGATGGCGGAACTTGGACTTAGTTGCGTTTATTATGGACACATCTCCACCGGCGAACTGCATCTGCGGCCGGTCTTAGACATTAAATTGGAGCACCATCGAAAACTCTTCCGAGAAGTGGCTACCCGTACAGCTCTACTCGTCAAGAAGCATCGTGGCAGCCTTTCAGGAGAACATGGGGATGGACGGCTAAGAGGAGAGTTTATTCCGCTAATCTATGGAAAAGAAGTCTATGACTTATTCTGCCAACTCAAAGATGCTTTTGATCCGGATAAACTGCTCAATATGGGGAAGATTGTCCATACACCTCCAATGGACCAATTCCTACGCTACGAAGTAAATCAATCATACACCATTGCTGCGAGCACTTCACGAGACGCTGCCGAGACACTGATGCGACGAATAGAGCGTTGTAATGGTTCCGGCGATTGCCGCAAATCCAATCGAATAGGTGGAACGATGTGTCCGGCTTTTAAAGTCTCAGGGGATGAACTGATGACTACTCGTGCCAGAGCTAATGTGCTCCGAGAAGTGCTTACGAGAGGCTCTTTGCCGCAAAGTAAAGAAGTGCAGCAAGTGCTATCATCTTGCCTTGCTTGCAAGGCATGTAAAAGCGAATGCCCAAGTAATGTGGATATGACGCGCCTTCGCAGTCAGGTCTTACAACTTTATTATGACCAAACACATGTGCCCTTCCGAGTAATGATGGTCTCGTTGATGGCTCAGATTGAGCGAATCGGAAGTTGGGTTCCGAAAATATATAATTGGTTCGCTACAACTAACTGGACGGCTAAAATTCTTAAGAACATGGTGCACTTTGCCGCGGAAAGACATATACCCACACTCTCCCGCTACACCATGCGCCAACTCATCGCAAAAGAAATCAATCATCAATCATCCATACCTTCAGATCGTGCCCTATCAGGGCAAAGAATCATCAATCATCAATCGAAAAAGGTTTACCTTTTTGCTGACGAGTTCACAAATTACATGGAGGCAGAGCTTGGTCTTACCTTTGCGCAATTACTCACCAAACTGGGCTATCAGGTGATTGTGCCTAAGCACACAGAGTCGGGTAGAGCATCTATTTCGAAAGGCTGGATGAAATTTGCGGCGAAGTATGCTACTAAGAATGTCAAATTGCTTGCTCCTATTATTTCCGAACAAGCGCCTCTTGTTGGCATTGAACCGTCGTGTATCCTTTCTTTCCGTGATGAATATCCCGATTTGATGCCAACAACCGAACTCAAGCAGCAAGCCCAACAACTTGCCCCTAACTGCCTGTTATACGACGAGTTCCTCTTGCGAGAGATACAAGCTGGACGTATTGATCCAGCGGTCTTTAAGCATTTGACCAACGATATCTGGTTGCATGGCCATTGCCACCAAAAAGCCTTAGTCGGAGTGTCCAAAACGGCACAGTTGCTCCAATATACAACTTCCGGACAAGTGCATGTTATTCCTTCCGGTTGTTGTGGCATGGCGGGCTCCTATGGTTATGACAAAGACCACTATACTACCTCGATGGCGATTGGTGAAATGGTGCTGTTCCCTGCCGTGAGAAATGCGCAGAAAGACGATATCATCGCCGCTCCCGGAACATCTTGCCGCGAACAGATTGAACATGGTACAGGCAGAAAAGCCTTCCATCCAATTGAGATTCTTGCACAATAATTTGTGTAATCCAAATAAAAGCAGTACTTTTGCAGCCGATTTGAACAATGAGCGACTATCCGTCCATATTATTAGAAAATGCTGTGAATCAGGTTGGTTCGCTGCCTGGAGTGGGGAAGAAAACCGCCCTACGGCTCGTTTTACACCTCT
>JAEDLW010000020.1:0-25093 GCA_016295035.1 Paludibacteraceae bacterium | reverse complement strand
TCAAGACCTATCCAATGTTTGGGCGACTCGTTATAGGGGTTGCCGATGCAGTCGTATTCAGCTTTCAGTTCATCTATCCGTTCAGGCTGGCACTTGAGCGAAATGACCTGAAAATCATTGAGATCGAAGAAACAGAACATGTGTCCGCAGACATAGAAGACCAACACTCCCTCGCCGTTCTTAAACATAGTGAAGGGCAGTTTCTCTTCTACATCCGAGCCTAAAGAAAGGCAGTAATCGCGAATTTCCTCGACGTTCATAAATGCAACTTTGTGGTTTGAGAGTGCAAAGGTACAACTTTTTTCTGATATATACAAATAAATCTCTCTTTACCTGTTGGCGGAATTAAAAAAGGTGTTCTTTGATCAGCAAAAACAGCGCATTAACTATCCTACAATATATAAACTTTATTAATAACAAACTGCTTGGGCAAATTAAACATGCGCTACTTTAATTCCGCCAACAGGTTGTTATTTAGTATTTAAATCGGGTTCAAAGATAATACAATTTTGTGGAAAATGCAAATATTTCTTAACAAAAAATGACGAAAAATGGCGAAAAATTATAAAATGTGCGGGATAGTGCGTGTAATGAGCGGGCAAGTGAATGAAAAGTTATTCTACCTTTGTGCCGGTGAGGTTGTAGATGATACCGTTGCGCTCAATAAGTAATTGCCCGTTTCTGAGTAATTTGTGATTGTTGATTTGAGCTTGTTGCATTGTTTGTTCGATAGCAGATGAGCCATCGTTTTCCGAAGTGATGATAATCTGTTTGGTCATGCATGTGCCGGGTTCGCCTGTCTTGCCTTGTTCCATGCAATCGATGCCATATTCGCACTCATGTCCGACGGTGAAGGTTATATCCATGGTATTACCGTTCCAGAAGAGTTTGTATTCGCGGAAGGTGCCAGTTGGATCCTTGCCTAAATATGGTTCTCCCATTGCTCCCGTGGACGGTGTGAGTTGTGCGAGTTTATAGTGTCCGTTACCTCCAATGACAAAGGTTATGGCGGATATTTTTCCGCCTTTCAGACTTTCAATGCGCAGGGTGTTGTCGGCATAAAGACGGTATAGTAAGCCTGCCTTACTATCTTCGCCGAAAACTGGTCCGGACACCCCTTTTGCGTTGTCACTGGTGAAGCGGAATAATCCGTCCTGAGTTGTGAAGTCGGACGCTGGAATTTGTGACTTGTAATTCGGATATACCTCGTTCCATATATAGGAATGGTCCGCTGCGCAGAGTTGGGCAGCTACAAGCAAGGACAAGATAGTTAGTGTGATATGTTTCATAATTATTAAAGGTTGGTACAATTCTCTGGGCAGTTTTTGTAGAACCAGAAGTTGGCTATGAGGTTCTGTTCAAAGGCTTTCTTGTAGGATTTATTCTCGTTTGTCACAAAGGATAATAAGGCTGTATCGTATTTGGCGTTATAGTAAATCTCGTTATCGTCCTTAAGGATTATCGGAGCGAGATTCGTATTCATGGTGACAGAGCTCCATTTAACGATATGGATAGTCTTTACTTCGTCGATAGTCTCTGCTCCTTTTGGAAGATGGCCTAAGTGCATTTCTGCTTTTCGCTTTTCTTTCTTTTGCTCTTTATCCACCACGAATTCGTTGTGCAAATCTTCATACGTATCCAGGTTCATATCCAGATGTACCTGATAGAATAGCGTAGGTTTTCCGCCTTCGTAAATGTCTCGCGAAAGTCCTAAAAAACTAACTGCAATTTTCTCGGTATTATTTTTAACCCATTCCTCGGGTATCTGGATAGCACCAGCAATGCTGTCATATATACACTTTTCTGTTATATACTCCGGTTGTAGTTTTCCTGCGTAACCATTAGGCAGTTTTTTCCATCTTAATTCTCGTTGCGATGCTTGCCGTCACTTTGTTTTTTGCAACGGTTGCACGAGCGCAGCGTTGTGGTAATAATAGCCACTCTTCACTGGAACCATTATCGTCTTTTAGGAATACTAAGGCATTGACTCCCAGGTGGTTAGACATGCGCGAACGTTGAGGAGGAATTAATGTGTCAGAGTTTTCAAAAAGCGAGCGGATGGTCATCTCGGGTTTCAATTCGTAGTCTAAAGCGCGATTCGTAAGTAAATGTGATAAATAGGTGCTACGCATGGTACGGATAACCGCCAAATTGCTTCCTTCCGGGTGCACCACTTCCTTTAATCGAACAGTAACGCTACGGGTAGTATCACTCATAGCATGTGCTTCTATTAAATCAAAGAAATTGGATTTGATAAACGGGTCTAATTCGAAGAACTCGTCCGGATAGTCATCAATCTGCAGTTCTGTAAAGGTGCCTTTTTTGAGTAATTGTTCGCAGTAGACGGCAAAGATTGCATCGTCATGCAATTTGAAACAATGGAGATAGTGTGTGTCGTATTGTTTCCACATATCCACATTGGAATAACTTACTTTGTGCTTATCTTCGTTGCGATGCGCGAAAAGGAAAATGACGCGGTATAATATATACGCTGTAAACAGACCTATTACAGTGGCTAAAAGATTGACAGCCAATTCGTTCCAGATAGTGTCTTCGGCGCATGGTAAAAGGCCGTAAGCGATAAGTGCTAACGCGGCAAGTAGGATGATCATTCCTATGCCACAAGCCATATAATACCAAGTGCGATTCTTACGGTATAGTTTATTGAACGTGTGCTTGATGTTGTGTTCCAGTTCTTCCATATTACTTAATCATTTATCCAAATTATCCGGTACATTTCTTTGAGCATCTTGTCGTCTGGGACGCGAGCGGGGTAGAGACGGTAGAAGTTCGCATATTGTTGCGTGAGACGGTCGCCTTCAGCACAAAAAACGACTTGGTCGTTGACCTTGACCATCTGCTTAGAGTGGTCAATTAAAATATGCTTGCCGTCTGCTTCAATCTCCGTCTGCTTGTGGTTGATACCACGATGCCAAGCAATATCAAAAACGATGTTGGTGGCGTTGTACTGTGCTGTTAGTTTGGAGGCATAGGGTATGCCGCTTTGCTCGTCTCGCATGTGTTGAATCGCCACATTTTCCAATTTGGGTACTATCCGGAGTAATGGGGCAAGTGCATTGGGTGCACTATCGAGCCAAGTGCCACCTAAAGCCTTGTACCGCTCTGCGATATGTCCGTTTTTATCTGCGTACGGATCGCATAAGGTCATACGGATGCTCTCTATTTTATGCATCAGTAGATTTTCTGTCATCCAGAGCATTTCCTGGCCATAAAGCGTATGACACACCGGCACAAACTTACCCTGTAGTTCGTCAGCAAAGAAGATTACTCCCTCCTCTTTCGTTGCTGCTAACGGTTTCTCTACGAATGGGATTACGTTGCGCGCAACGCACGCTCGAGCGATAATAAGATGTGTCGCAGGAGGTGTAGCGATAATCGCCACATCGGGATGGACGGTCTTTAACATCTCCTTGTAATCGCGGTAGAAAGGCAAGTCTGCCCACAACGGATCAGGGGCTGCTTCTTCGCGCAAATCGCACACGGCGCATAGATTGAAGCGGTCCGACTGCTGCATACCTGCTACATGGTAGCGCGCTATTGTGCCTAATCCTATGATAACCGTTCTGTATCTCATTTAGGTTGCAAAGGTACAATACTTTTTTAGATTGTGCAAGAAAAAAAGAGTTTTTTTCATAAAAAATGGCGAAATAGGAAAAAAAACAGTAATTTTATGCGAACTGCCATTTTGTCAGTCTGTGTCTGCCAAAAAACGTTTGGCATAGAAGTTGATGAAAAAAAGGTGTACAGCGTATGCCGTCAAGGGAAAAAGGAAAGCATACAAAGTACATAAACGCGAATACTAACTTTTAAAAAATATAACTATGAGCAAAATTATTGGAATCGACTTGGGAACAACAAACTCCTGCGTGGCAGTCATGGAAGGCAATGAGCCAATCGTTATTACTAACTCCGAAGGCAAACGGACAACACCGTCTGTAATAGGTTTCGTCGAAGGAGGAGAACGGAAAGTAGGAGACCCCGCTAAACGACAAGCTATCACAAACCCAACCAAAACCGTTTATTCAATCAAACGATTCATGGGCGAGACTTACGACCGTATGCCGGACGAAATCGCGCGAGTACCGTATAAAGTAGTCAAAGGCGATAACAACACTCCACGTGTGGACATCGACGGACGACTCTATACACCGCAAGAGATTAGTGCTATCATCCTGCAAAAAATGAAAAAAACCGCCGAAGACTACCTCGGAACAGAAGTAACAGACGCAGTTATTACCGTACCTGCTTACTTCAACGATAGCCAACGACAAGCTACCAAAGAAGCCGGCGAAATAGCAGGACTGAACGTAAGACGTATCGTCAACGAACCAACTGCTGCAGCACTGGCGTATGGACTCGATAAAAGCAATAAGGATATGAAAATAGTCGTATTCGACTGCGGTGGAGGTACACACGATGTGTCTATCCTCGAATTAGGAGACGGCGTCTTCGAAGTAAAAGCTACTGCAGGAGATACACACCTCGGAGGTGACGACTTCGACCATCGTATCATCGAATGGCTCGTCGACGAGTTCAAGAAAGATAACGGCGGAGCTGACTTGAGCAAAGACCCGATGGCTATGCAACGACTCAAAGAGGCTGCAGAGAAAGCTAAAATAGAACTCTCTAATACTACCTCTACCGAAATCAACTTGCCATATATCATGCCTGTTAACGGCGTTCCGGCACACTTGGTTAAGACCTTAACACGTGCTAAGTTCGAACAACTGATTGACGACCTCATCCAAAAGACTATCGCTCCATGTCGTACTTGCCTGCAAAGCGCAGGACTAACTACATCCGATATCGACGAGATTATTTTGGTAGGTGGATCAACACGTATACCGGCTATACAAAACGCTGTACAGAATTTCTTCGGCAAAGCTCCATCTAAAGGCGTTAACCCCGACGAAGTAGTGGCTATCGGTGCTGCTATACAAGGTGGCGTACTGACCGGCGAAGTGAAAGATGTACTCCTCCTCGATGTAACACCTCTGAGCCTCGGTATCGAAACGATGGGCGGAGTCATGACTAAAATGATCGAAGCCAACACCACCATCCCAACCAAGAAAACCGAAACATTCACTACTGCAGTGGATAATCAACCTTCTGTCGAAATCAAAGTGCTGCAAGGTGAACGACCCATGGCTGCACAAAATAAACAAATAGGTATATTCCACCTCGACGGTATCATGCCCGCAAGACGAGGAGAACCACAAATCGAAGTGACTTTCGATATCGACGCAAACGGTATCCTCAACGTAACTGCTAAGGATAAAGCAACCGGAAAAGAACAAAAAATCCGTATCGAGGCATCCAGCGGACTCTCAGACGACGAAATCAAACGTATGAAAGCCGAAGCAGAAGCAAATGCCGAAGCGGATAAAAGAGAGAAAGAACGCGCTGACAAACTCAATAAGGCAGACGCTACCATCTTCCAAACCGAGAAACAACTGGCAGAACTGGGAGATAAAATTCCGGCTGATAAGAAAGCACCAATCGAACAAGCACTCAAAAACCTCAAAGAGGCTTACGAAAAGAAAAATGCCGACGAGTGCGAACGGTATAACAACGAACTGATGACCGCGTTCCAAGCAGCATCGCAGGAAATGTACAACGCCGCTAACGCACAACAAGGAGGCGCACAAGCCGGGCCGCAACAAGGTCCTACGGACAACGGACAAAGTGACTCCAAAGATGCAGAGGACGTTGATTTCGAAGAAGTGAAGTAAACAAAAAAGTGCGGGAAACCGCACTTTTTTTATTGGTACTCTGTACTTTGTAAATTGTCCTTTGTACTTTGTACTTTGTAATTTGTTATTCGAGTCGGTGCAGGTGGCAGAGCATCAGCGAGCCATCCTCACGACGAAGATGCATACCATTACCTTCACAGTAACGGAAGAATGAACAGGAATCGCATGGTTCCTGTTTCTTCATCCAACCGCGGTCACGATACTCTTTGAAACCGTTTTCCCATACTTCCCAGAAATGATCCTTATAGATATTGCCTTGGTAGTATTTACCGCGAATCGACGTGCAAGCGGAAATGTGACCGTCCACTAAAATAGAAGCTACCGTTACGCCGGCAGAACATTGGTATAAGTAATCGCGGACTTGGCCCTCATAATCGCCCAAAAATCCCTCGCAAGAGTAGGAGACAAAAAGGTTCTGTTTACCATCCTGGGTCTTGATGCGCTCGTCGCGAATGAACTGAATCAACGCCTTGAACTCATCGTCGTTGAGAACAAGCTCAGGATTAGTAGAAGCGCGCCCCATCGGATCGATACCGAAAATGCGCCAGTACTGAACGCCAAGCGATTTGACTAAGTCACGTATTTGGTCTAAATGACCAATACTGCGTCTCGTGACGCAGGTGACAACGTCCCAGATTAGTCCTTTCTCTGCAGCAGCAAGACGAATAGTACGGCATGCACCTTCGTAGGCTAAAGGCGATTGGCGCAACCACTTATGGTCCTCTTCCAATCCGTCAAGACTGATAGCGAGTGAGCATAAACCTGCTTGACGCAGTTCGCGAAACAGAGTAGGAGTCATCGCTACACCGTTGGTAACCATTCCCCACGGATAACCACGCTTCTTCAACTGACGGCCTATCTCTGGTAAGTCTTTGCGCATCGTCGGCTCGCCGCCTGAGATGATAATCAGCACGTCGCGCGGATGGACATGAGGAGTCACTTCCTCGTCGATGACTTTGAGAAAGTCTTCTGCCGGCATATCCGGCTGTGAAATAGAGGAAATACAATCACTGCCACAATGCAAGCAATGCACATTGCAGCGTAAGGTACTTTCCCAAAAGAGTTGTCTCAAAGGGTGTAACTGCTTGAGATTATTGCGTCGTAGTCGTTCTAACTCTAACGCAATACGGAGACGCAACTTCATCATTATTGCGGACGCGGACCGTATTTAACTGGACGTGGCCTTCCTGCCGGAGAAACCTCCTGAGATGGCACCGTGTCCTCTTCTGCTACAACAGATTCGCTCTCCATAATACTGTCCTGACGCACAGTAAGTTCGCCCATTTGAAGTGGCCCTCCGTACATACAAACAGGCTCTAACTCAGGAGCAACTTTCTTCTGAACATGGCAACCCGCAAAAATAGTTGCTAATACGCCTAAAATAAGATTAATAAAGGTCAATGCTTTCTTTTTCATAACCAATGAATTCGTTTAGCGCCGCAAAAGTACTACAATTATTTGACATGCGCAAATAAATTTGCATAATTATAGAAAATTCCATCTTATTCCCAGACAAGGATTGCACATGAAACCCTTGCCTCCAAAGTTATAACTGAATTCTATCTCGGTACCGATACATAGGTTAGGGCACTTAAACCACTGCCCAATACTATACCATAACTGTGGCTCTGATAGAAAAACAAAAGACTGTTTCGTGGGATCTGTGTAAGTCAGCTTTTGCCCCCAGATATCTACAAATCCTGAGAAAGTGAGCCCCGGAGCCGTACAGAAGTCGCGACATGTCCAAACAAAAGTGAACTGTAGGGGGACTACATTACCCGATTGGGAAATCCACTTGCCATCTTTTCTCATGTTCCACATATTATATCCGTCGGCAATGTACTTGAATAGTAACTCTAAAGAGAACGTGTTTTTGAAATCGGGTGTATGTAAGAAATACTCGAGTCCGACGAGGATAGCGTTATTAATAGGAAAACCAACTATTTGGTCGGTCTTGTCGGTCATATAACTACCGAAACCACCGTTATATTCCACGTGCAGGGATAAATCTTTGGCTTTACTTCCTTTCCAGAAATTCAGGCACCGAGCAATCTCCCAATAAGCGCCAAAAGGTGTATGACTGGGATCTCGACGGTTGATACTATAATCGAAATCTATAAACAAAAAAGTGGATCCCCAGGCATCAGGATGGAAAAGTTCTACTGTGCTTGTCATCCGGTTTGTGCGTTGGTTGGCACAGGCCGTTCCGAGTGAACCAAAATCATAAAAAACCTGGATGTCGGCATCCAGAGCGAAACTGCTGAGTGCCCATAAGGTTATGATAAAAGTGGTGAAAAATCGTTTCATGATAATAGACGTTAGCTTAATTAATCAGGCGCGTTTCGGCGGTTAAGTAGCAAATGCGGTGCAAAGGTACAATAAATATTGCACTTATGCCAAAAATCATACTCCGTAAGCGCCATTTTGGAAAAAAAAGCAAAAAAAAGCAAAAAATATTTGGTCATATGAAAAAAAAGCAGTATTTTTGCACGATTTTTCGCGTTTTATGGGTTCGCATAACCCAATCGTACGCGTGTATGGGTTTGAATTATTAGGTATTGTGCGTGGAATAATAGGGGGCGATAATTACAGTAGAAAATGAATTTAAATTATATACAAAAATGTCAAAGATTTGTCAAATTACCGGCAAGAAAGCCATGATGGGGTGCAATGTTTCGCACTCGAAGCGCCACACAAAGCGCAGCTTCGACGTGAACTTGTTCCACAAAAAGTTCTACTGGGTAGAACAGGACTGCTGGATCAGCTTAAATGTTAGCGCCGCTGGTCTACGCACAATTAACAAAATCGGTTTGGATGCAGCGCTAAAGCAAGCCGCCGAAAAAGGGTATCTTTACGAATAAAAAGGAGGAAACGTTATGGCAAAGAAACAAAAAGAAGCTCGTGTACAAGTAATTCTTGAGTGCACAGAACACAAAGCCAGCGGAATGCCCGGTACAAGTCGTTACATCACGACTAAGAACCGTAAGAACACTCCTGATCGTCTGGAACTAAAAAAGTATAATCCGATCTTGAAACGGTACACCATCCACAAAGAGATCAAGTAATTAACCACTAAATTGTTTTAGACTATGGCAAAGAAAGCGGTCGCTACTCTTCAAACTGGTAATGCAGGACGTAACCACACCAAATGCATCAAGATGGTGAAATCACCGAAGACGGGAGCGTATATTTTCCAAGAGGAAATCGTAGAGAACGAAAAAGTTGTGGCTTATTTCAAATAAGCAGAACGCTTACAATACAAAAATGCGGCATTTTAAAGTGCCGCATTTTTTATGTCCTGTCGTATAGATTGTTTGACTTCTTCCGATGCGAACGAGGCCTCAACAGTGTCATAGACGATTTGCCTTATCTCTTCCGGAGAGAGTTGGAAGGCATCAATCATATGCTGCCACTCCTGGCGAAGGGTTGTGTTACTGACCGTCATATTATCCGTGTTAATGCAGACACGCACGCCGGCTTCCATGAGTTGACGCAAAGGATAAGCCTCATAAGATGGAAAAATGCCTGTGTTGAGATTGCTCGTAGGGCACAACTCAAGGGTGATGTGCTTTTCCACTAACTGTTGGATTACTTCTGGGTCTTCGAGCGCTCGCACACCATGTCCTATACGCACAGCACCGGCTTCAATGGCTGCGCGTACGCTTTCTGCCCCGGCAGCTTCCCCCGCGTGAATTATGAGAGGCACTTTGGCGGCACGTACGGCAGCAAATTCGTCAGCGAAAGTGTGCGTAGGAAAAAGGGCTTCTGCTCCTGCCAAATCAACGGCAACAACGCCTTGGTTACGGAATTTCTTAGCCACGTCAACAGTAATAAGATTATAGGGATGATTATCCTCACCTCTCATCATACTTAAAATTAATCCGCACGGAATGGGTGCATCTTTTATGGCGCGAAGTACGATTTTAACGGCATCGTACTGCGTTAACTCTGTGGCATAAGTGAGTTGTGGAGCAAACCGTATCTCGGCATATTTTAACCCTTGCTCGTATAGTTCGTCCAGTAGTTCATAAGTGCAGAGATAGAGCGCTTCCCGGATATGCAGCAGCGAAATAGGCAGCTGAAAACGATTGAGATAATCATTGAGATCGCGGCATCCGTCCATAACGGACATTTTGCGTTTGAGTGCGTCCGACGACTCAGGAAGATAGATACTTTGCATCCCAGCCAGTTTGCGCGCTGTTTTGATAGAAATAGAACCATCTAAATGTAAATGTAAGTCTATCCACGCAGGAAAAGAAGAGTCGTTAATCATGGTGTATGGCTTTCGTATTGTGGTTATCGGCTGCAAAGGTACAACAATAATTTGATGTACGCAAGAAACTTACAAAAAAAAGGAGAAAAAATTTGTCAGTTCCAAAAAAATGTTGTAACTTTGTCGCGGATTTTGTGCGCGTACGTGATATGCGCAGGTGTAAACATTATATTATAGTAATAGGTGAATAGAGTTTTATGGGCTGTTTTGGCCGTGGTTGTGAGCCTTACCTGTTGCAAACGAGAAAACAAGTATGCGTCCTTGTGTGATAATCCAGTTCCGACTGAGATAAAAGTAGTGTTAGAAGGAGCAGGAGTTGTAACGAATGTGTATGTAGGTGAGATATTGGCAAAAGCAGCGGCTTATGAAAAAGATAGTCCCTACAATATTGATTTTGTGCTGTGTCGGCATCGCTACAGCGGTAATTATCGTATTTCGCTAATGAACTACCAAGCGGAAAATGCGTATACAGATGCGCGAATATCTTTCCGTGGTGCACAGCGTAAGTTTAACGACCTTAATAAATGATACTATGTTAGGAATGATCATCAACCCAAAGTCAGGAAAAAACTATTTCCGTGCTCAACGGAAGTACTTGTTTGAGTTGTTGCGCCATCGTCATCAACCATTTACCTACCGAGTGACACAGTACCCCGACCATGCGATAGAGTGTGCCCGTGAATTAGTGGAAAAAGGCTACGACCAAATATTGGTGCTTGGCGGCGATGGTACGCTATCAGAAGTTATAAACGGCATCATGCGTGCGGATTTAACGTCAGAGCAACGTCAAAAAGTTCGTTTTGGCTTGATGCCTCGCGGAACAGGTAATGACTGGGGTCGATTTTGGGGGTTAACCAAGAACTATCGACGTTCGTTGGATTTATTTTTTAATGGTAAGGATCAACCGATCGATGTAGGCTGTCTGACTTATTGGAGAAATGGAATAGAGCATCATCGTTATTTTATTAACTCTGTTGGTTTTGGTGTAGATCCGCTAACGTGCAAGTATGCCATAGGATTGAAGCCCTATATTGGTAGTCATCATGTCAATTATTTGTTTGGTTTGTTTGCGGCCTTGGCGAAGATGAAACCAATCGACATGCAACTCGTTTGTGACGGGAAAGAGATCGTGAAGGCGCCACTTTTTACTATGAATATAGGTAATGGTCCGTTCTCCGGTGGAGGTATTCGACAAAATCCTTCCGCTGATCCGCGTGACGGTAAGTTCAACTCGATGTTTGTTGAGAAGCCTACCTTCGGACAAATCCTAAAGGCCATTCCTCGTCTGTTTAACGGCAAACTGACTGAGTTGCCATTTATTCATTCGTACGAGGGAAAAGATATTGAACTTAACACCAAACGTCACCTGCAATTTGAAGCAGACGGTATATTGATGGATATAATGGGTCCTTGTGAAGTACATTGTCTGCATCACGCAATTCAGATGACCGTTCCGCAGTATTGCTAAGATGAAGGCTCTTATTTTTGCAGCAGGATTAGGAACGCGTTTGCGTCCGCTGACAGACACTATGCCCAAAGCACTGGTGCCAATAGCCGGACGTACACTATTGGAGTATCAGATTATTAAGCTGCGTGAGGCGGGTATAAGGGATATTATCGTTAATGTACACCATTTCCCTGATATGATTATTGATTATTTGCGGGAGAATGACGGTTTTGGTTGTATGATACATATCTCAGACGAGCGGGAAGAGTTGTTGGAAACAGGCGGTGGATTGCTCAAGGCTTGGAGTTGTTTCGCAGCCAATGAACCGATACTGGCACTTAATGTGGATATTTTGTCTGAGATTGATTTGCAGGAAGTTGTCCGTGCGTACAATCCTCAAGAGTTAGGTGCATTAGTTGTGAAAGAGAGAGAGACTCAGCGATATTTGTGCTTTGACGGCGAGAATAAGTTAGTCGGGTGGACGAATACTGCTACAGGGGAATTGAAGCCGTCCGGATTTCATATGAATAAGTCCGAATACAAACGTTTGGCTTTTTCGGGAATGCAAATACTGGGACCGCAAGTGTTGCCTTTATTACAAGCTTTCGCTCAAGAAATAGGCCCGAAATTTTCCGTAATTGATTTTTATCTTCATATTGTGGAGCATCAATTAGGTGTTCTTCGTGCTCTTCAGCTCAATGTTTCTATGATGGATATTGGTAAGATAGACCATATCGAAGAGGCCGAGTCTTTTGCTCGTCTTCTTAAATGGTCTCGCTGAGCATCCATTGAGCATCTATTGAGCACCCATTGAGCATGTATTGCCAACGGGAGGGGAGATGGTGGCTAAAGGATTTGAAAGTGCTCCAGAGCTTTGAGTGTGAGACGGGATAACGGGTAGTTGTCCAGGTCGGATAAAGGAATGACTTGCAGGTCACCAATTTTGCATTGATTTGTTATGGTGGCGGGCAAGTTTTTTGTTTGCGCTATGATGAATCTGGCGTGGATACGTTGATGTGATAGTTGATGCGTTAAGTCGAATGCAGGCAGACCGTTAACGGGAAGTAGCCGGTCTGTTTCGACGAGTGGGAACTCCCACAAATGAAGCCAAATATCTTTGTCCTGTCGCTTGTGGAGAATCGTTTGCTTATCCGGTGTGAGATAAATCGTGTAATTGAAGTATCTATCTCGGATTTTTGGTCTGGGTTTGCGTATGGGCAAGAGGTCGACAGTGTTGTGAGCGTAGGCTTGACACCAGGTCTGCAGCGGGCAGTGTGCGCAGTCGGGCGAGGAGGGCACGCAGTATAATGCGCCAAACTCCATGAGCGCGGAGTCAAAGAGACGCGGATTGTTTCTGTCAAGGAATTGCTCTGCGATTTGATGAAAATGTCGTTTTCCTGCCGATGTATCAAATGGTATCTCGCAGTCGGTAAGGCGTGCGAGTACTCGATAGACGTTTCCATCGAGTGCGGGATAAGGTTGATTATAGGCAAAAGCGGAGATTGCTCCTGCTGTATAATCGCCTATTCCGGGAAGCGCTCTGATCTCGTTAAAAGTAAACGGGAAAGTGGTTAATCCATTGCTTAGGACTTGTTGGGCAGCCTTATACATATTTCGTGCGCGCGAATAGTAACCAAGTCCTTGCCAATAGCGCAAGACCTCGTCTTCTTTGGCTTGTGCAAGCGAAAGCAGCGTTGGAAATCGTTCAATAAATCGCATGAAATAAGGCAAACCCTGTTCGACACGTGTCTGCTGCAAAATGATTTCGGATACCCAAATTTTATAAGCATCCTCAGTTTCTCTCCATGGTAAGACACGTTTGTTGTGCTCGAACCACGTATAGAGTTGATTATAAATAAGTTCGCTAAATTTCATACATTTTGTTCCATTGAGGCTGCAAAATTACAAAAAAAATATGGAAAAACGAATTTTTTTTTGCAAAAACTTTTGTATATCAAAAAATTATACTAATTTTGCAGCCGATTTTCGCGTTTTTAAAGAAATAATTTAAAAAGAAATATTATGACAAAAGCAGATCTTGTAAATGAAGTAGCTCGTGAGACAGGTGTGGATAAGGCAACGATCCAAGGCATTCTGGATTCAGCTATGAGCAGTATTAAGAAGTCCATAGCGGAAGAGGAGGCAGTATTTCTTCGCGGTTTTGGCACGTTTAACTTCAAGGTGCGCAAGGAGAAGTTGGCTCGTAACATCTCGAAGAACACGTCTATTTTAGTTCCTGAGCACAAGGTAGTATCCTTCAAACCGTCACCAGACTTCACGAAAGCATTACAATAATAATAGAAACAACCATTAAACATCCTGTTTTATGCCAAACGGAAAGAAACATAAGAGACATAAGATGTCTACCCACAAACGTAAAAAACGTTTGCGTAAGAATCGTCATAAGCATAAGTAGGCTTAGTTTATAGACCTATAGGCTATAGACGATTAGTATTAACTTGGGCTTTGTGGCGAAGACTGTTTTGGGGCGCAAGACGGTTAGCTACGAGGCCTTTTTTTTTGACATATTGAATCATGAAAAGCGAATTGATTGTCGACGTACAACCACAAGAAATCGCCATCGCTCTGACTGAAGATGACCGCTTACAAGAGATTACTCGCGAGAAACGCGATGTGGATAATTTTGCGGTAGGTAACATTTACTATGGTAGAGTGAAAAAAGTGATGCCGGCTTTAAATGCTGTGTTTGTGGACGTAGGTCATGAAAAAGAAGCTTTTCTACACTATCTGGATTTAGGTTCTCAGTATCTAACTCTCAAAGATTACCTCACCAAAGCCGTTAGTGACCGTCGTAAGCTGCCTTCGATGTCCCGCGTACAACACCAAAAAGAAGTGGGTAAAGAAGGTCAGATCGCGGACTATGTTAAAGTAGGTGACATGCTGCTTGTTCAAGTAAGCAAAGAGCCTATTAACACGAAAGGACCACGATTGACAGCCGAACTGAGTATAGCCGGTCGCAACATGGTGCTTATTCCTTTCGCAGAGAAAGTGATGGTGAGCTCTAAAATCAAGCGTGAGTCTGAACGCAGCCGCCTCAAACAGTTGGTGCAATCCATTAAGCCATCAGGTTATGGTGTGATTGTCCGTACGGTAGCTGAAGACAAACGAGTTGCTGAATTAGACAATGAGTTACGTATCCTGGTTAAGCGATGGGAAGAGGCCATTCGTACGCTGCAAAAGCCTAAGGAAAAGGAATTGCCGCCGTCGAAGAGTAAAGACGCAGAGGTGCGGTTAGTGAGCGAAGAGCTCGGTCGCACAATTGGTATTCTGCGCGATGTATTCTCTCCGGAGTTTGCCAGTATTCAGGTAAATGACGATGCTATCTACGAAGACGTTCGTGAATACGTAGAACTGATCGCGCCTGAAAGCGTAAAGATTGTAAAGAAATACAAAGGCAAAGAACCAATCTTTGACAAGTTTGATATCACCCGCCAGCTGAAGACGGGCTTGGGTCGAACAGTAGGCTTTAAGAACGGCGGATATTTGGTAATTGACCGCACAGAAGCATTGTTCGCGATAGATGTTAATACGGGGTCAAAGAAATTGTATGAGGACCACGAGGAAAATGCTTTCCAGTATAATATGCTAGCCGCCGACGAGATTGTTCACCAACTTCGTCTGCGCGATATCGGAGGAATTATAATTATTGACTTTGTCGATATGGATTCCAAGGAACATCAAGACCAGTTGTATCGGCATATGTGTCAACTAATGGCCAATGACCGTGCGAAGCATAATGTCCTTCCTCTTAGTAAGTTCGGATTGATGCAAATCACTCGCCAGCGTGTGCGCCCTGCGGTGGAAGTGAATGTGACAGAAGTCTGCCCAACGTGTTTAGGCAAAGGCAAAGTGCAGCCAACGCTATTGTTTACGGACCAAGTCGAAGAGCAGATTGCTCATATGCGTGAGCATTTCGAACGTGGAATACGTGTGCATCTGCATCCTTTTGTATATGCTTATGTAACAAAAGGTTCCATCTTTACACGACTCTCGGTTAAATGGTTTAAAAAGTATGGCGTTCACGTGCAAGAAAATCAATCATTGGGGATGATAGAAACCAAATTCTACTCCCGAAAAGGCGAATTACTCGAGCTTCCCAAAGAGGATAGTGAGAAAAGTTAAAAACAACAGACCGTCGATTTCTCGGCGGCCTGTTTGCTTTAAAAACGTAATGCGATTTATTTCGTATAAATCTTCCAGCTCCACGGCTTAAGTTCTATCGTATGTGATGGAGCCAACTCAACCTTTTTACCGCAGCAGCAATTATATTTGCCCTCATAGCCTGTCAGATCAAGGGTAACTACTTGTGGCTCTGACGACATGTTCATAACTGCGATGACGGTGTTTTGGCATTTTGGACATGTTGTCAGCGGGCGAACACATGCAAAAATCTTATCGTTATCTGCCGGAATACGTAACATAGGTGCACCTTTTTCGTTGCTCCACAAAGCAGGATTTTCTTTACGGAGTGTGTTCAGGTACTTGTACAACTTAGCTTGTGCGTGTGCCTCGTCTTTATCAATGAGGTCTTTCTCAAAGAACTCCAAACGGTGGTTGTTACCGCTTAACTGTCCGGTGTAAATAAGTGGCATTCCCGGTACAACATAAGTGAATGCAGCAAATAAGTCAGCGCCCTCTCCCATACGTTCGTAAGCAGTTCCTTTCCAGGAGTTCTCATCGTGGTTGGTGATGAAGTTCATACGGATAGCTTCCGGGCGAATGGTTGTATCACATTTAGCAAAGTATTCCCACAAGTCTTCGACGCTCTTTTTACCTTGCGCCACTTCGTTGGTCATAAAATGCAGCGTCCAGCCGTAATACATATCGAATGCACTTTCGGTGAGCTCGTTTGCTTTGGCTTCATCTTCTGCCAGGGTGAACATATCGGGATGCGTCTTGCGCAAATCGGCCATTGCCCAGTTCCAGAAGTCTGTCGGCACTTCGCCTGCTACGTCGCAACGGAAACCGTCAATGCCGATAGAATCCATCCACCAGTGCATGCAACGAAGCATCTCGTTGCGCATGTCTTGGTTGTCGTAGTTGAGTTTGCTGATGTCTGTCCAGTCGTATTGAACCACCAGGTTACCCAAACTATCACGATAGTGCCAGCCGTCGTTCTTAGTCCACTCGCTATCCGGAGCCGTGTGATTTGCTACCCAGTCCAAGATAACCTTAAATCCCATCTCATGTGCCTTAGCGAGGAAGTGCTCAAAATCGGCGCGAGTACCAAATTCAGGGTTGATTTGGCAATAGTCAACAATAGAGTAGTAACTACCTAAAGTTCCTTTGCGCGTCATCACACCGATCGGCTGACAGGGCATCACCCAAATAATGTCAATCCCATTCTCACGGAGCTCCGGTAGCAGATTCTCTGCTGCGGCAAATGTGCCTTCCGGTGTCGCTTGACGCGTGTTCAGTTCATAAATAGTACTGTTGTAAGCCCATTTCGGGTGGCGACTCGGTTGCTCACTGCAGCATCCGACCAACATCAAGGTCGCCAAAACGAATAAAAGTGTCTGTTTCATAATGTAATATTTTGAGTGGTTAAAATAGTTTCTGTATAGCATCCCACAAACCTAATCCGTTAAGGAAGATGATGACAATCGTCAGTGGAATAAAATAGCGTACTATTTGCAGATAGCATAGCGCAAAATAGTGCTTGAATCTCTTTCCTTTTCCGAACTCTTCAAGCAAATCTTTTTTCGGAAGAAACCATCCTACAAAAATGGTCATTGCCAATGCGTTGAGCGGTATCAGTATATTCGCTGTAAAGTTATCCGACCAGTTGAAAATCTCCTCGCGGAAAACACATGCGCCAATCGTCAACATAATCATTGCGGAAACGATGATAACGGACTTGTGTCTGTTGAGCGGATGGCGTGTCTTAGCGCTCGCTTCGTTGATAAAGGCCACAATGACTTCCATCAGCGATATAGTGGACGTGATGGCGGCAATACAGAGCAATAGGAAGAAGAATATTCCGCTTAACCAGGCAAAGGACATCTTCTCAAAAATCGCCGGCAGTACGACGAATACCAACTGTGGACCTTTCGCAGGATTGACGCCAAAAGCAAATACCGCCGGGAAAATAAGCATTCCCGCAAGAACGGCGACTCCGGTATCCAAAATAACCACCTGCAACGAAGTCGCGGTGATATTTTGTGACTTTTGCATATAAGCGCCATAGGTAATCAAGGCACCCACACCTACAGACAAACTCAAGAAGCACTGACCCAAGGCGGACAAAATAGTAGTAGGAGTCATTTTTGTGAAGTCCACCTTGAAAAAGAACTCCAATCCTTTGTGGCTACCATCCAATATCAACACTCGGATGACCATCAGAATCATCATAACTAACAGCAGTGGCATCAATATCTTACTCAACCGCTCAATGCCCTTGTTCACATCGAACCATAGTACACATGCTGTCGCAACAACGGCAATCATACTGTAGCCGAACAGAGCCCATTTGTTGCTCATCAGTTGCGCAAAATGTGTTTGCATTGTTACAGCCGTCATGCCCTTGAAGGAATTGCCTATCGCTGCAAATAAATAGTGGAAACACCATCCGGTCACTTCGAAATAAAATCCCGTAATCAGCAAGGCAGTTATGATACATACCCAACTCATCCACTGCCATCTGTTATTGTTACTTAATTTACGGAATGCACCATATGCACTTTTTTGTGACTGTTTACCAATGTACAACTCCGTCATTAGCATGGGTAAACCGAATAGCAGGCAGCATATCAAATAGACAATTAAAAATGCACCACCACCACCTTGACCGGCTTCGTACGGAAATTTCCATATGTTACCCAAACCAACTGCACTACCTGCAGTGGCTAAAATGAGTCCTACTTTCGATGAAAACGAGGGAGTCTTGTGTTCCGTCATTTCTCTTTGGTAATTAATTCAATAATAGGTTCTGCATTACGAGTTATAGTTACTTGAACGCCTTCGCCCATATATACGCGCTTAAATATTAAGGTATCCGGTTCTACCACCACAGGTACATAATCGCCGTACATCAGCGCCATATTCGTGCGGCGAAGTTCAATATAGTGGCGCACTTTCTCGCGGAAAGCTTCCTGCTCTTCGCTCAATCCGTCAAATTTCATCATGTGACGGTTGTCCGGATCATTACCACCAACTTCCGCATATTCATCGCCTTGGTAGATACACGGAACGCCTGGAATAGTTAGATTCAGCACTTCTTGATTCAAAGCACGGTTGTATGCTAAGTCTGCTCTACCAATGCCGATATCTGCCGTCCAACCTTCCTCTTTACCATTCGTGTTGGTACTTATCGCTTCGCCTGCCATAGAAGCAAAGCGAATCTGATCATGGTTGCCGCTGATATTGCCCATCGTGTGATGAGAACCATAAGCTGCCATGGACTCTAAGATCGTCGCATTAATCGTCTCAAAACTCTTGCCCATTATCAACGCATCGCGGATAGTAAAGTAGATATTGAAATCGAACTGCGAATTAAGCATTCCGGTTTTGACATAGGAACTAATCAACTCCGGACTACCGTAGGTCTCGCCAATCATCCATATCGGACGACCCGGAAAACGAGTCTTCAACTTCTGCGTAAACTCACGCCAATAACTCTCCGGAATATGCTTACATGCGTCATGACGGAAACCGTCTAACTCAAAATGCTCAAGCCAATACATGGCGGAGTCCGTCATAGCATTACGTACTTCTTCGCGCTCCAAATCCAGCGTAGGAATATGTACATCAAACCACGTAGTTAAGCGAGCCTCGTCCCATAACTCAAAGTTACGACGACCATCTGGCAGAATAGAGTCTGTGTGCCAGTCGGGGTGCTGTTTGTACGTCGGAGAATTGATGTGCATGTGATTCGCGACATAGTCTAAAATTACATTGATATTGTGCTTGTGAGCTGTAGCCAACAGTGTGCGGAATTCTTCGTCTGTACCGAAACGAATATCTAATTGAGTCGCGTAGATAGGCCAGTAACCATGGTAACCGCTGAATTTCGTGTATTTCTTACTCGAGTCCCATTTATTGCCATTCTTAAACTCATATCTGCCCCATGCGTCCCACGGGTTTTGGGTAATAGGTGAAATCCATATCGTGTTAACGCCCAGACTGTCAAAGAAGCCTTCCTCTATCTTCTGCGTGATACCGGCAAAATCACCGCCTTGATAATCCACAATGTCCAACACTTCCGGAGAACGCATTTTCCAGTCGTTATTTGGATTGCCATTCGCAAAACGGTCAACCATCAACGAATATAGCACTTGCCCTTCAGCATCATGACGGGTTAATTGAGCTGCATCTAAAACCGGTCTGCCGTCCTGGAGAGGAATAAGCAGGTCATTAAACAAATTCGTCTCATCGGCTGCATAAACGCGCATAAATGAACGACCTTTGAGTTTCTGCGAATTGTAAATCGTGTAGTTACCATCGCCCTCATTGCTGATATCCTGGGCTGGAACACGAATATTTTGAATATAAGCCACCACCTGTGCGTCTGGGGACGGCACATGAATAGATACACGAAGTCCTTTGCTGCCGGTAGTTAGCATACCGGTACGTAATGGCTTATTCGGGAGCACGGCTATACTGAGAGGAAAGGCTCCTTCTCCTACCTCTATCGAACCGATCGTACCGTCGTTCTCAACGAGCATGGATGACATTATATCGTTGCCTAATATTCCGTCTTCGTCCACACCGGTCAGCGTCGGCACATAATCGGTTAAAACAATCTCATGACAGGAATCTGACATGCGAATCGGCATAATTGGTTCGCCCACAGCTACTGAATCATACGGATTAGGCTGACAGCACACCAAAAACATGCTTACGCATAACAAAAAAAGTGTATTTCTCATAAGGCATATTAGTTAATTCGGGCGCAAAGATACAACTTTTTAATCACATGTACAAATTATTTTATAATTTTTCTTGCATAAATAAAAATATAGTAGTACTTTTGCAGCATAAATTGATTCATATGACTATTACTGATTACATTGCTGCCAATAGGGCACGTTTTATGGAAGAGTGGGCAAGTCTTATCCGTATTCCTTCCGTTAGTTGTCAACCTGAGCATCACCAAGATATGCTCCGTTGTGCGCAAAGATGGAAAGAATTACTGCTCCAAGCCGGCTGCCAAAAAGCCGAGATAATGCCCTCAAAAGGTAACCCTTTCGTCTATGCCGAATACAAACCACAAACTACAAACTCCAAACGACCAACCGTGTTGGTCTATGCCCATTACGACGTAATGCCAATCGAACCACTCGAACTCTGGCAGTCTAATCCGTGGGAGCCCGAAGTGCGAAACGGACGCTATTACGGGCGCGGAACAGATGACGACAAAGGCCAAGCTATGATTCAAGCTAAGGCGTTTGAGTACATGGTTAAAGAAGGGCTGCTCAACTGCAACGTGAAGTTCATCTTTGAAGGAGAGGAAGAAATCGGGTCGCCTTCACTGGAGGCTTTTATCGAGGAGCACAAAGACTTGCTCCAATCCGATATCATCTTAGTCAGCGATACCTCTATGATTGGGAAGGAAACGCCATCTATTACTACCGGTCTGCGCGGTTTGGCGTACTGGGAAATCGAAGTGGACGGACCCAATCGTGACTTACACAGCGGCCATTTCGGTGGAGCGGTAAAGAATCCGATTAATGCCTTGTGCGAAATGCTTGCTAAGGTGGTGGATAAGGACGGCCGTATCACTATTCCGGGCTTCTATGAAGACGTACTGCCTATCCCTCAGGCTGAACGTGATATGATAGCGCAGATACCGTTCTCGCAGGAGACGTATAACAGGGCTATCGATGTGGACGACGTCTTTGGCGAGGTAGGATATACTACACTTGAACGCAACTCTTGTAGGCCGTCTTTTGACGTCTGCGGTATATGGGGTGGATATACAGGCGAAGGAAGCAAAACCGTCCTGCCGTCAAAAGCATTTGCCAAAGTCAGTTGCCGACTCGTAGCTAATCAAAACCACCAACAGATAAGTGACGCTTTTGCCGATTATATGCAGACCATCGCTCCTAAAGGGGTGCGCGTCAAAGTAACACCAATGCACGGTGGACAGGGATATGTCTGCCCAATAGATATTCCGGCTTATAAAGCCGCAGAAAAAGGCTTTGAAATCGCTTTCGGTAAAAGACCTTTGGCTGCACGAAGAGGCGGAAGTATTCCTATTATTTCCGACTTCGAACGAGTGCTCGGGGTGAAGACTATTCTCATGGGATTCGGACTGGAAGCCAATGCCATTCACTCACCTAACGAATCGATGGATCTCGAGGTCTGGGAAAAGGGCATTATCGCCGTCACTGAGTTCTATAAGGCATTTGCAGACAAATAGTTATGACACCTCGCGAGGTATTGCGAACATATTACGGTTACCACGATTTCCGACCTCTCCAGCAAGAGATTATCAACTCCGTGCTTGAGGGGCATGATACACTCGCACTGCTGCCTACAGGAGGAGGTAAAAGTCTCTGCTTCCAGATACCTGCACTCGTCAAACAATGCCTCTGCCTCGTCATCACACCGCTCATCGCTTTGATGCGAGACCAAATAGAGAACCTGCGCAAACGTGATATCCGGGCTGCGGCTATTTATTCCGGGATGACTTACGAGCAACAGCGCATCGCACTCGATAACTGCCAGTTCGGTCCTTATCGCTTCCTCTATGTCAGTCCCGAGCGCCTTGAGAGTGCTGATTTCCGCAAACGCTTGGCGCAACTGCCCATTGGTCTTGTAGCTGTAGATGAAGCACATTGTGTGTGTGAGTGGGGATACGACTTCCGTCCGAGTTATCTACGGATAGCGCAGTTATGGGAAAACATGCCTCCGGATAAGCATGTGCCCATTTTAGCGCTTACGGCTACGGCAACCCAGGAGGTGCAAACCGATATCATGTGCAAGCTCACCAATCAGCAATCAGCAATCAGCAATTACCAATGGAACGTCTTTAGGCAAAGTTTTCATAGGGAGAACTTGCGCTATGTCGTGCGCAACTGTGCTGACAGCGAAGATAAACTCAAACAGATAGTACGTATCATGAACGGCGTGCCCGGAACGGGTATCATCTATGTGCGTAACCGCAAACGATGCAAAGAACTCTGTGAATGGCTCCAAGCACAAGGCCTCTCCGCTGATTTCTACCATGCGGGCTTGGATGCTGCCGAAAGAGCACGAAAACAGACCTTATGGAAGGACGGAAAAACAAGAGTCATGGTCTGTACGAACGCCTTCGGTATGGGTATCGATAAACCCGATGTGCGCTTCGTCGCGCATTACGACCTGCCGTCCAGTATCGAGGCGTATTTCCAGGAAGCAGGGCGTGCCGGTAGAGACGGAGAGCAAGCCTTTTGTGTACTGCTCTATGCACCGGAAGATGATGCTAAACTCCGTAAGCGCGCAGCCGACAACTATCCGCCGCAGGAGTTTATCGCAAAAGTCTATGATAAAGTGTCTGACTTCTTGAAAGTAGGCGAAGGAAGCGGACTCGGACACACCTTCGCACTGCATATGGATGAACTATGCCATGTGATGGGATTGCCCGTCATTCAAACCTATTCAGCTTTGCATCTCCTGACACAAGCCGGATGGATAGCTTTTGAGGAAGAACGAGAAACGCAGGCGCGCGTGCTCATCCGCGTCCCGCGAGCTAATCTCTATGAGTATAATCTTAGTCCCGAACAGGATAACCTACTGCAAGACCTCATGCGACGATATACCGGTATCTTCACCGACCTCCAATATATCTCCGAGCCCAACCATGACCTGCTCGTCGCGCTCGCTAAGCGAGGAATCATTACCTATATTCCGCGTACCGTCGCTTGTGCCGTCACCTATACCAAGGAACGTCAAACGGAAGTCTTTGTCCCTGCCTCTATTTACGAAGAAAGACGAGCACATTACGTGGCTCGTCTTCAATCGATGTTAGGATATGCCCGGCAGGGTGGGGAAGACTATCTCTTAGCCTATTTTGGCGAGAGCAGTACGCACTCGGCGTAAGGTCTCTTCTTTACCCAACACATCCGTTATTGCCCAGATATGCGGACCGCGAGCAGCCCCGACAAGACAGATGCGGAACGCATTCATCACTACACCCACACCATATTCTTTTTCCGCTATCCAGGGCATAATCAAATTATCCAATGCCTCGGCTGACCAGTCCTCCTGTTGCTCAAGGAGCGCAAGCATCTCCGTCATGTGACGAGGACTGTCTTCTTTCCAACGTTTCGCTAACGATTTCTCGTCGTACTCACTCGGAGCGTCAAAGAAGAAATTAGTCTGTTCCCACAGCTCCGGAACAAAGTTCACGCGGTCTTTCGTCAGACCGATAACCTTGGCTACAACTGTCTTCTCTGCTTTCACACCTTTCGACTCTAAAATCGGCATGAATAGTTCTGCCAACTCCTCGTTCGACTTCATCTGCAGGTACTGGTGGTTAAACCATTTGCCCTTCTCGTAGTCAAACTTAGCACCCGATTTCGACACGCGGTCAAGACTGAATTGCGCAATCAGTTCGTCCATCGTGAACAGCTCCTGGTCACCCGTCGTATGCCATCCGAGTAGCGCAAGGAAGTTAATCACCGCCTCCGGGAAATAGCCGCTCTCGCGGTAACCCGAACTAACCGTACCATCCTTTTCGTTGTGGAACTCAAGCGGGAAAACAGGGAATCCCAAACGATCGCCGTCACGCTTACTCAACTTACCGTTACCGTCCGGCTTCAGCAATAATGGCAGATGGGCAAAAGCCGGCATCGTATCGCTCCAACCAAATGCGCGATAGAGCAGCACATGCAACGGAGCAGAAGGTAACCACTCCTCACCGCGAATAACATGACTAATCTCCATCAAATGGTCATCCACTATATTCGCCAAATGGTACGTCGGCAGGTCATCCGCTGACTTATACAGCACCTTGTCGTCCAGAATATTGCTGTTTATCGTTACGTCGCCGCGAATTAAATCATGCACTGTCACATCTTCGTTTGGCTCAACCAAGAACCGCACTACGTATTTCTCGCCGTTGGCGATCCTGCGTTTCGCTTCGTCCATACCGAGCGTGAGCGAGTTGGTCATGCCCATGCGACTGCGCGCATCGTATTGAAAATTAGGAATCTCTTTACGCTTCGCTTCCAGCTCTTCCGGCGTGTCAAAGGCATAGTACGCATGACCCGACTCCAACAACTGATTCACATACGTATGATATATCTCCCTCCGTTCACTCTGACGATAAGGACCATGATCCCCCACCGCTTCAATCTCAATACCTTCTTTCGACTTTTGACTTTCGACTTTCGACTCTTTAGCCCGCAAACCCTCGTCTATTTCGATGCCAAGCCAATGAAGTGACTCTAATATATACTCCTCTGCACCCGGCACAAAACGTGTCGAGTCCGTATCTTCGATACGCAGCAACATATCACCACCATGCTGACGGGCAAATAGATAATTATACAAGGCAGTGCGCACACCGCCAATATGCAATGCTCCTGTCGGAGACGGAGCAAAACGCACTCTTACACGACGTTCCATAATCTTCATTTCAAAATCCGCCGCAAA
>JAEDLW010000068.1:0-6132 GCA_016295035.1 Paludibacteraceae bacterium | reverse complement strand
ATTAGTATGTGATTAGTATGTGATTACTATGTGATTAGTATGTGATTACTATGACATTACTATGTTAGAAGCCTGATCCTATCGGAACACTACTATGACCTATAGCGAAGCAATTCAGTATCTCTATGACTCTGTACCCGCCTTTCATTTGGTGGGTGCAAGTGCCTATAAACCGGGATTCGATAATACCATTGCCTTGATGGAGCATTTGGCTAATCCACATATCAAGTTCCGCAGTATTCATGTTGCTGGAACAAATGGCAAAGGCTCGACATCGCATTTGATAGCGGCAGTGCTTCAAGCTGCAGGCTACAAAGTGGGATTATATACTTCGCCGCATTTGGTGGATTTCCGTGAACGTATACGTATCAACGGGCAGATGATTCCAGAAGAAAATGTGGTGCAATTTGTGGAAGATAATAGGATATTTTTAGACCAAGTAAAGCCTTCCTTCTTTGAAACCACAATGGCACTTGCTTTTGATTATTTCGCTCAGCAACAGATAGATATAGCTGTTGTGGAAGTGGGACTTGGAGGAAGGCTGGACTCAACAAATATCATTACGCCGATGCTGTCGGTCATTACGAATATCGGTTTTGACCATACGGAGTTTCTGGGGCATACATTAAAAGATATCGCGCGGGAGAAGGCTGGAATAATCAAACCCAATGTTCCCTGTGTAATCGGTGAAACAGATCCCGAAACAGCTCCGGTCTTCATCGAAGCCGCAAAACAAAATGGTATCTTTGGAGATGGATTAGAAACGACCGATTGCCGAATATGGTTTGCTGACCAATGTGGATATTTGCGCAAACGTCGCTTGCGCGAAGCGCCTGCTTGCCAACTGAAAGGCATATATCAAGAGCATAATCAGCAAACAGCATACGTCGCTCTCCAAGTCTTGAGAAATTATACACATTTCGCATTATATATTACCCCTTCCGCAATTGCCAAAGGCTATGCGGACGTCTGCACACTAACCGGTTTGCGGGGTAGGTGGGAAACACTAAATGAGAAACCGCTTACTATTTGCGATACAGGCCATAACTCCCACGGAATCAAGTACGTCGCTGAGCAATTAAAGCAATATCAAATATTCAATCTTCAATCTCAAATACACATCGTCTTTGGTATGGTAAGCGATAAAGATGTGGACGTTGTTTTAGGCCACTTACCCAAAGATGCACACTATTACTTCACACAAGCTCAGACGCATCGCGCCATTCCGGCAGAAGAGTTACGTGCTAAGTTCGGCAATGGACGTGCCTTCCCATCTGTTGAAGCTGCCGTAAGAGCAGCGCAAAAAGAAGCCACCGACAAAGACATTATCTTCATCGGTGGCAGTAATTACGTTGTAGGCGAAGCCCTTACGCTTTTCTAAACGTTCTCTTATTAGAATTTGTAGCGAACTCCAAGGCTGATGCCGTACAATCCGTGCAAGTCAAAGTTAACTTTGTCACCCTCGTTCCAGTTACTTACGCCGAATGAAGGACGCCAGTCAAGGGAAAGTTGAAGTGGGAACCAGAAATCATACTCAATTCCGATGTGACCTGCTACACCTGCAAACCAGTGGGTAGGATTAGCGAAATTGTACACACCGCCGGCACCACCGACACCCATGTACCAGTGCCATTCACCCTTCTCGTTCCAAGGAACAGGAGCATTGAACGGATCAATCCAGTCATACGTAATGTTTGCGCCTAAACCATAGTGATTGTCAAACAGTCCTGCGAGTGGGAAGGATACTGCAACATCTAACATGTTCTTTTCTCCAAATCCGTGCTCGTAAGAGAAACCGAGGCCACCACCAAGGTTAACACCGATTGCGCGTGGTTGAGCAGCTGCGTAAGCTACGCTCACAATTGCCATAACAGCAACGATATATAACTTTTTCATACGCTTAATAAAATGTAATTTGGTTAATAATTTAGTTTATTTTATGCGATATAATACCGTCTAATTCTTGTAGTCTTAGCCAGTGGTAGAAATCTTTATCTATGCTGACTGAGTTGCCTTGTGCAACAAAGGTTATGACATTTTGCTTAAGTTCGTCATAGACCTGAATTTTTACTTTAATCTGCCCAGGATGCTTGCGAATGAGTTCTGATAACTCGTCATTAAAGTCCTTCGTTATTTTTTCGACTGGAATACGAAGTGTGATAGTCTCTACATGTTTAGCCTGTATGTCCTTGAGCAATTCAACGTTTAGAACAGAGAATTCGTATTCTGCTTCATCGTAATTCTTGGCGCGGTAGTACTTATTGTTGGCGCCGCGTTGTTGGATGGTTCCCGTGACGTACACGTACAAGTTGGGTTTGAGCAAGGGTGCACATTTGCGATACGTCTCGCCAAATAGTGTCATCTTATAACTGCCCGTATAGTCTTCGACGATGTATCGACCGTAGGGGTTGCCTTTTTGCGATACAGCCTCTTCTGCCGAAGCCACAATACCGCCAAAATGAAGTGGTTGATTCTCGCGCTGACTAATCCATTCTTTTGGATCTTGGCGTTGTGGAGCATCTGGGTCTTCGTCTCCTTCTTCAGCGAGTTTAGTTGCAGCCGTTCGCGCCTCAGGAGTGCGCCAGCCGTCAAAGCGGTTGAGTTCTTCAGAGCTTGTGTCGCATAGGTCGTTAATCTCAAACTCATATTCATCCAACGGGTGAGCGCTAAGGAAGATACCAATTAGGTTCTTCTCTTTGTTGAGCCGTTCAATGGTGGACATATGAGGAACTTTGGGCAGTTCGGGCTTCGATATATCAACTCCAAAGCCCATATCCCCGAAGAGTGAGTTCTGCTGTTGTGCTTTGTCTTGTTGGTACATATTACCATAGCGCATCAGCACGTCTAACATTATCTCACCTTTCTCATTGATGCTTATCAACTGCTCGCGATATATGCCGTCAAAGCAATCGAATGCGCCACTTAACGCGAGACTCTCAACCGTTTTCTTGTTGCAAGCTTGAAGGTTCACGCGTTCAAGGAAGTCGTATATATCCTTGTATTTACCATTGGTTTCGCGCTCTTTGACTATTGCTTCCACAGCTGCTTCACCTATGCCTTTCACTCCGCCTAAACCGAAACGTATATCACCGTTTTTGTTGACAGTAAAGGTCAATTCCGATTCGTTGACATCCGGCTCTAATACATTGATGTGCATGGACTTGCACTCGTCCATGAATTTAGTTACTTCCTTGATGTCGTCTTTCGATACAGTCAGGTTGGCTGCCATGAATTCGGCAGGGTAGTGGGCTTTGAGATAAGCCGTTTGATAAGCCACCCACGAGTAGCATGCTGCGTGAGATTTATTGAATGCGTAGGAAGCGAAAGCCTCCCAGTCAGTCCAAATCTTTTCCAGTATCTTCGGGTCGTGGCCATTGGCCTTTCCGCCTTCGAGGAATTTGCCTTTCAGTTCTTGCAGAATAGTCATCTGCTTTTTACCCATTGCCTTACGGAGTTTGTCACTCTCGCCGCGGGTAAAATTAGCTAATAGACGGCTAAGCAGCATCACTTGCTCTTGATAAACCGTTACACCATAGGTATCTTTTAGATACTGCTCCATGCATGGGATATCATATGTCACGGGTTCAAGGCCTTGCTTACGGCGGATGAACTGCGGAATATACTGCATCGGACCTGGACGATAGAGCGCATTCATGGCGATCAAGTCACCGATAACGGTCGGCTTGAGTTCTTTCATGTACTTCTGCATGCCGGCAGACTCAAACTGGAAGACAGCGACTGTGCGGCCTTCCTGGAAGAGCTTGTATGTATCCGGATCGTCAATCGGTATATGGTCTATATCTATTTCCTCGCCACGTGCACGCTTAACGTTCTTGATGCATTCGTTGATGATAGTCAGCGTCTTCAGACCCAGGAAGTCCATCTTAATCAAGCCGACGCTCTCAATCACGTGTCCGTCATATTCAGTCACAAGCACGCGTTTGTGCAGGTCTTTATCCTCGACGCTACTCAGTGGTGCGAAGTTGGTCAAGTCGTCTGCTCCAATAATCACGCCGCAGGCGTGGATACCCACTTGTCGAATAGTGCCTTCCAGCTGTTGGGCATAGTTGAGCATGGATTTTATCTCCGGCTCGCCACCATTGACCAACTGGCGCAGTTCGTCCACATACTTATAGCAGTTTTTTAGATTCACTTTTGGCGACTTACCTTTTTCGTCTTTGATATTATCGGGGAAGCCGCGTTCCGGAATAAGTGCTTTTATTTGGTTGGCACGCTCAAGAGGCACACGCTGAATACGGCTCACATCGGCAATTGCGGACTTTGCTGCCATCACACCATAAGTGATGATATGTGCCACATGTGTTTCGCCGTATTTCTTACTCACCCATTCGAGTACACGACCGCGTCCTTCGTCGTCAAAGTCGGTATCGATATCGGGTAGGGATATACGGTCTGGATTGAGAAAACGCTCAAACAGCAAATCGTATTTAAGAGGGTCTAAGTCTGTGATATGCAGGCAGTAAGCTACTACCGATCCTGCGGCTGAACCACGACCTGGTCCGACGCTCACGCCTAATTCTTCTCGTGCACCACGGATAAAATCCATCACAATCAAGAAGTAGCCCGGAAAGCCCATATTGTTGATGGTGTCGAGCTCAAAGCGAATACGTTCTTTGAGTTGGTCATCTGTGTCGAGTCGCTCTTTGCCATAACGTTTGAGTGCACCTTCCATCGTCAAGTGCTCGAGATAAGCAGCTTCCAGCTTGAGACGGCTGCCGTATTGTTCCTCTGTTCCAAATTCTTGTGGAATAGGGAACTTCGGCATAATAGGTTTGGAGTCGATATCGTATATCTCCACTTTGTCCGCAATCTCTTGCGTGTTCGTTATCGCTTCGGGGATATCGCTGAAGATAGCCTCCATCTCTTCCGGTGTCTTGAGCCACTCCTGCTTGGTATAGTGCATACGATTCACATCGTCTAAGAAGTGGTTAGTACTTAAGCAGATAAGCCGGTCATGCGCCTCGGCATGCTCTTCGTCCACAAAATGCGCATCGTTGGTGGCGATAATCTTCACGTTGTATTTACGTGCCAACTCAATCAGTATGGGATTGACTTGTTTTTGTCGTTGGTAGGTCGATTGGTCGCCTCCGGGTTTTTGCGTCTCATGGCGCTGAAGCTCGATGTAATAGTCGTCACCAAACACGCGCTTGAACCATTGTACCGCCTCTTCTGCTTTATCCATCTCGCCGGACATGATATGTTGTGGCAGTTCACCACCGAGACAAGCGGAAGAGCATATTATGCCTTCGTGGTATTGTTCCAATAACTCTTTGTCGATACGCGGAGTGTAGTTGAAGGCATCGTCCATAAAGCCCAGACTCACTATCTTGCACAGATTGCGATAGCCTTGCATGTTCTTGGCTAACAGGATAAGATGCCATCCTGAACGGTCGATTACGTAACTTCTTCCTTCGCCGGAAATAGCTTCGTCGTTGAGTTTGCTGTGACGGCCGCGACGTGCACAATATGTCTCGCAACCCACTATCGGTTTGATAATGGTTTCGCCGGCTTCTTTGTTCACTTTCTTGCAGTAATCGAGGAATTCCTTGATGCCGTACATGTTACCGTGATCTGTCAACGCAAGGGCGTGCATACCTGTCCGCACGCACTTATCTACAAGGTCTGTAACCTTGGACATACCGTCCAGAACGGAGTAGTGACTATGTACATGAAGATGTGTAAAACTCATCTTTTTACCAAAAAACGCGCAAAGGTACTACAAAATAATGGAATGTGCAAGATTTTTAGCAAAAAAAATAGTCTAAGCTTGCTTAAGCGTGATTTTCTTTGCTAAAAAGATTGTCGTTGGCACGTTAGTGCGTAATAATCGTTCGAGCTTTGCGAGATAAGAACTACTTTCGGTGGGCGGAGCGTCCTTCCGCTTTCGGAAGGAGCGGCATCCGCCTAGGATGGTTATTATATTGACAATCCGGCATCCTAAGGTACTACAAATATTTGTCACCCTGTCGACAATCCGGCGTCCGAAGGTACTACAAATATTTGTCACCCTATCGACAATCCGGCGTCCTAAGGTACTACAAATATTTGTCACCCCATAGGCAAGATATTCATTATTCATTAATCATTATTCATTGAATTTCACACCGCTTC
>JAEDLW010000019.1:0-25309 GCA_016295035.1 Paludibacteraceae bacterium | reverse complement strand
TTTGGCTGTTTATATTGGTCATCGCGTTCGGCAACAAATCGCAAAGGTTTGTACCTCGCTAATATGCTGTGCTCTTTTTGCTTTCGACTTTCGACTAAAAAAGTACAGGTTTTTTACGAAGCTGCACTTTTTGTGTCCTCTAACCGTTTCATTTGCCTGTTGAAGCGGATGTGGTAGAGGACGGCAGGGATAATGAGGCCGAGGATAAACGCCAGCCACATGCCTTTAGCACCCATTCCGCAAGGGAAAGTCAGGACGTAACCTAAAGGCAAGGCGATGCCTATGTAGGCCAAGAATGCAATACGCATCGGTACGCGCACATCCTGGATACCTCTCAGCATCGAGGCGCCGATACACTGGAGTCCGTCTGCGTACTGGAACAAGCCCGCTATGAGAATGAGCGTGCTCGATAACTCAATAACTTCCGGATCGTTGGTGAAGACATATGGCAGGTAATGGCGCAGGGTGATCATGATAGCGGCTCCGATGGTGTTCATAAGCAGGCAGAGGTGCACGGACGCCCGACTCGCCATCTTAACCGCCTGCAAGTCGCCTTTACCCAACTGGTACGAGACGCGGATAGTGGTGGCAGAACCGATACCAATAGCCACCATAAAAGTCATATCCGCCATCTGATTGGCTATGTGGTGCGCTGCGAGCGATTCTTTACTAATCCATCCAATGATGATGAAAGAGGCAGTGAAGAGAAATGCTTCAACGAATGACTGCATGCCAATAGGCAAGCCTAATTGTATGAGCTGCTTCACTTTCCGCCACTTGAGCATGGGGCGACGAATAAGGACGAGATATGACCGCCATTCGTTGCGAACGAGCATGACTACGATGAAGCAAACAGCCGTTAGCGTACGGGCAATGAGAGTTGCCAATCCTGCTCCTTCTGCGCCCATCGCCGGAGCACCCAAGTGACCGAAAATGAATATCCAGTTCAGGAAGATATTGAGCAGGTTGCACGCCACCGTGATAACCATCGCTACCGTAGTGTTACCCACACCCTCCAAAAACTGCTTGCACATGCAGAAGAAAAGAAACGGCACTATAGAAAGCACTATCAAAGTGAAGTACGGCCGCGCACAGTCCGCTACCTCCGGTTCCTGACCGAAATGGTGCAAGTAGGGAATACACGGCGCCAGCAAGAGCAGAGCAAAAACCGAAACAATAGCAGTGAAAATAAGACTGTTAGCCAACGTGCCGGCAATATGCTCTTTGCTTTCTCCTGCGCCAACGGAATAACCCACTAACGGGGTGATACCCATGAGCGAACCCATGGCAAAAACCATCACGGTGAAGAAAATAGCATTCGAGAAACTGACCGCCGCCAAGTCTGTGGTGCTGTAATGACCTACCATAATAGAGTCAAACAATCCAACCAGTGCTGCACCCAATTGAGTGAGCATAACCGGAAAAGCCAACCGTAGGTTGCGGCGGTAAAAAGGCCAATATGTGGTAAATTGATATGCCAAAGCGACGAAATTGCGTGCAAAAGTACGAAAATATTTGCATATATCAAAAAAAAGCTGTACTTTTGCACGCTAATTATGCGAATATGCTGTTGAATATACTTAAATCGAAGATTCACCGCGTGGTGGTGACCGAAGCAAATTTGGATTATGTAGGCAGTGTAACCATAGACAAAGATCTCATGGACGCGGCTAATATCTACGCGGGTGAGCGGGTGCAGATAGTTGACAATACGAACGGCAACCGCCTGGAGACGTACGTGATAGAGGGCAAGTGCGGTTCCGGATGTATCTGCATCAACGGCGCTGCGGCTCATCTGATGCATGTGGGCGATACGGTTATTATCATGGCTTATGCGCTCATGACTCCGGATGAGGCAAAGACCTTCAAGCCCTCAATTATTTTTCCCGTAAACAACAAGTTATAATGCCGTTTTTCGAGTTACATAGTGTATCACATGCTGTAGGTGCGCGCGCGGGCGTGTTGCACACCGACCATGGAGATATCCTCACACCGATTTTTATGCCTGTAGGTACAGTGGGCACGGTGAAGGGAGTGCATAAGCGTGACCTAATAGAGGATATCCACGCTCAGATAATCTTAGGCAACACCTATCATCTCTATCTCCGTCCCGGTACGCAGATTCTGCGTCAGGCAGGCGGCTTGCATAAGTTCGAAGGCTGGGACAAGCCTATACTGACTGACTCCGGCGGCTACCAAGTGTTCTCGCTCACGGACATCCGCAAGATGACGGAAGAGGGTGTACGCTTCTCGTCGCATATCGACGGTCGCAAACTGATGTTTACGCCTGAGTCGGTGATGGATATAGAGCGTGAGATTGGTGCCGACATCATGATGGCTTTTGACGAATGTTGTCCCGGTACAGCCGACCGCGCATATGCTACGGCATCGATGGAAAGGACGCACCGCTGGTTGGACCGTTGTATTGCGCGCTTTGACAGCACCGATGACCTGTACGGCTACAAACAACATCTGTTCCCTATCGTGCAAGGGTGCGTCTATGAGGACCTGCGCCAAGAAGCGTCGAAACGGCTGCGTGACCTTGACCGAGACGGCTATGCTATCGGTGGATTGGCAGTGGGAGAACCAACAGAACAGATGTACAGCATGATAGAGGTGGTGAACGATATTCTGCCTGCCGACAAACCACGCTACCTGATGGGGGTGGGAACACCCTGGAATATCCTTGAAGCAATCGACCGAGGAGTCGATATGTTCGACTGCGTGATGCCTACCCGAAACGGACGCAACGGTATGATCTTTACCCGTCAAGGCGTGATGAACATGCGCAATAAGAAATGGGAAGACGACTTCACCGAACTGGACCCGACCGGCTCCAGCTATGTGGACCACCAATACACCCGCGCCTATGTACGCCACCTCATTCACGCGGAAGAGATGCTCGGACTCGAGATACTCAGTATCCATAACCTGTGCTTCTACCTTGACCTCGTCACGGAAGCAAGACAACATATTTTAGCCGGCGACTTCAAGTCGTGGAAAGAAACTGTAATGCCGCAAATCATGTACCGCATGTAATGAAGAAACTGGATTGGTATATTATTAAGAAATTCTTGGGCACGTTCTTCTTCTCGATCATGCTCATCCTCTCTATCGCCATCGTGTTTGACATGACGGAGAAGATGGACGACTTCTTTGAGGAGCAATTAACGTGGAAAGAGATCATCTTAGACTACTATATCCACTTTATTCCGTACTACGCGAACATGTTCTCGTCGCTCTTTATCTTTATCTCGGTTATTTTCTTCACATCTAAGCTGGCAGGCAATAGCGAGATAATAGCCATTTTGGCGAGCGGTGTGAGTTACGAGCGCTTCCTGCTGCCGTACTTTATTTCCGCCTCGACGCTGTTCGTGCTGAGCGCTTTCCTTGCGGGCTATGTGATACCGCCTGCTTCGCAGCATCTGCTCACTTTTACGGACAAACACTTCGAACGTTTTTCGGCGGAGAATACCCGTAATGTGCAGATGGAAGTAGAGCCTGGCACAATCCTTTATATAGAGAGTTTCCAGCGCCGTACCTCATTAGGTTACCGCGCTTCGCTGGAGCATTTCGATGGAAAAGTGCTCACCAGTCGTATCACAGCCGAACGTATCCGTCACGACAGCGCCTACAACTGGCGACTGGAGTCGTATATCAAACGCGACTTTGATGGTATGCGTGAGACCCTGACCCGCGGCGAACGATTGGATACGATTATCCCTATCGAACCGGATGAGCTGTTTATGACGGCAGAGAGTGCGCAGATGATGACCAACCCAGAACTGCGCGCGTATATGGAGCGTGCTAATGCCCGAGGGTCAGGTAACGTGCAAGCCTTTGAGACAGAGTGGCACAAACGTTGGGCAGGAGCCATAGGAGCATTTATTATGACACTGCTCGGTGTGACGATGAGTAGTAAGAAAGTGCGTGGAGGAATGGGTAAAAACCTCGGAATAGGTATCGTGCTCACTGCATCGTATATCCTGTTCTCGACGGTGAGTACAACCTTCTCCGTGAACGGTGTGATGTCACCCTTTATGGCGGCGTGGCTGCCGAATTTAGTGTTCCTCATTATCGGCGTGGCACTATACTTCCAAGTGAGAAGGTAGGGTTGAATTTGTAGTTTGTAATGTTTAACGATATAGTTATGAAAAGAATTCTTTTAAGTTTAGCGGTATTGGGTCTAGGACTTAATTTGACCGCACAAGACAAAGTGTTGATGACCATAGACGGGCAACCCGTTATGGCATCGGAGTTTTTGTACATCTACGAGAAGAACAACCAAGAGAGTGCTTTGGAGCAAAAGAACATGGACGAATACCTCGACCTGTTCATTAATTTCAAGCTCAAGGTGCGTGAGGCCGAAGCTAACGGTCTCGACACGACCGAGGCGTTCAAAAAAGAGCTGAGCGGATACCGCTCTCAGGCAACGCCGAAGTACATGAAAGACCAAGCAGCTATCGACAGCTTGGTGGAGTTAAGTTATGCGCACATTGCTAAAGATCGTCGCGCAGCACATATCGCTATCCAGTGCCCTGCAACGGCAGACGACTCAACCACTCAAGCCGCTTTAGACAAAATCACCCTCGCTCGCGAACGTGTGACCACCGGTGTGGAGAAAAAAGTGAAAGTGAAAGGCAAATGGAAGAAAGTACGTGAGCCGGAAGAGTTCTCCGCAGTGGCTCTCGAACTGTCCACAGATCCGAGTGTACAAGAGAACAAGGGTGAACTGGGTTGGATTACTCCTTTCCGCTATGTCTATCCGTTCGAAGAGGCTGTTTATACCACTCCAATCGGCGAAGTGACTCCTATCTTCCGTACGGCATACGGTTTCCACATCGCTTTGGTGGAAGAGGAGCGTGACCATGAAGAAGTGGAGGCAGCGCATATTATGAAGATGGTGCCTCGTGGCGATATCGAAGCCAGTGCCGCTGCTAAGATGGAGATTGATAGCTTGTACGAAGTGGTTAAAAACGGTGCCGACTTCGCGGAAGTGGCTAAGGCTCACTCGGACGATAAAGGTTCGGGTATGCGTGGCGGTGACCTCGGCTGGTTCGGTCGCGGATACATGGTGAAACCGTTTGAAGAGGCTGCTTTTGCTATGAAGGACAGCGGCGATATATGTGAGCCGTTCAAGTCCGATTTCGGCTGGCACTTCATCCTGTTCAAAGGCAAACGTGGTCTTCAACCATTAGACCAGATGCGCGAAAATATCCTCAAGAAAGTACAACGCGACGAACGCATTAAAGAGGCTGACGCAGCTTTCATCCGTAAGTCACGCGCCGAGTACAACCTGCCGGCAGATATGTCTGACGATGATGTGCGCGCTTATGTGGACAGCCACCTCGAGGATAAATATCCTGAGTTTAGAAGCCTCGTGCAAGAGTATCACGATGGTATCCTGCTCTTCGAAATCAGTCTGAGAGAAGTGTGGGACAAAGCCAGCCAGGATACGGAAGGTTTGGAGGCATACTTCCAAGCTAACAAGAAAAACTATGTTTGGCAGGAGCCTCGTTTCAAAGGTTTCCTCGTGCAATGCAAAGATGCTGCCAGCGAGAAAGCGGCGCGTGCTATCATTCGTAATGCCGAACGTGACAGCGTAGAGAGCTATATCGCACAACGTATTAATATCAGTGACAGCATCACGTATGTTAAGTGCACCAAAGGCTTATGGGAAATGGGACAGAACAAGGTCGTTGACAACCTTGGCTTCAAACAAAAGAAAGTGGAGTTCAAGGTGAACGAAGAGTTCCCCCGCGTCTTTGTTGTTGGTAAGAAGATTAAAGCTCCTGAGACCTATATGGATGAGCGCGGTCAAGTAACCAGCGACTATCAAGACTATCTTGAAGCAGAGTGGGTAAAACAACTGCGTGCAAAATATCCGGTTGTTGTTAACCAAGAAGTGTTTGAGAGCCTGAAGAAATAAAGGTGAATGATTAAAAGTTATAGGTGAAGGTTTTTTGTGTCATATTGCTTGCGTTGTGTAGCGTGCTGCGTTGGGACTTGACCGACGATAGACGCTACAGCCTAAACGATGCCACTATTCAGTTGGTGGAGAGCCTGGACGCTCCGGCAGAGGTGACTATTTATCTTAATGGTGACCTTAACGCTGGTTTCAAGCGTCTGCGCGCTGCTACCACAGAATTGGCGGACGAGTTATCGTCCTATGGCGATATCACCATGCGCGACGGCGAAGCGCAAGAGTTGGCAGGCAAAGACCTAACGCCTACTATCGTGCATGAGCGCACAAAAGACGGGAAAACTGCACAGACCACTATTTGGCCCTTTGCGGCTGTAACTTACAAGGGTCGCACTACCTATATCCCGCTTCTGCATAACGCTCGCGGCTTATCGGGCGAAGAAAACCTCAACCAGAGCATAGAAAACTTAGAATATGCTTTTGCGGAGGCTATTCACAGCCTTAAACAAACCGAACCGCTGCGGATAGCGTTTATTGAAGGACATAACGAACTCAGCGAGCACGAAGTGTACGACCTGAGCCGAAGTCTCGCACGTTATTTCCAAGTGGATCGAGGCGTGTTGGGCAGCAATCCGAATGTGCTGATGCCGTATAAGGTGGTGATTATTGCTGACCCGCAGCGTGCTTTCAGCGAACGAGATAAGTTTATCTTGGACCAATATCTGATGCACGGCGGACGTATTTTGTGGGCAGTCAATGGAGTACGATTCAGTCAGGATGCGTTAACTCAAGCCGGCATGACGCCCGTTATTCCGCTTGACCTCAACTTGTCGGATATGCTGTTCCGGTACGGTATTCGTGTTAACCCGAGCCTGCTGCAGGATATACAATGTCTTCCTGTGCCGGTTAATGTGTCAGACGACCCGGAGCAACCTAATTATCAGCCGGTGCCGTGGTACTACGGTCCGCTGCTGTTGACATCGCAATTGTCGCCTATTACGCGTAATGTGGGCCAAGTGAGCAGTTCGTTTGTCTCACATGTGGATGCCGTAGGTGGTGAAGACGGGATTACAAAGTCCATCCTGCTGGCAACATCCTCCTCCAGCCGCATGATCGGTACACCGGCGGAAGTGGACCTTGCAGACTTGAACCCGGATTTATCCACTTTTAAGTACAGTTATATCCCTGTGGCAGTAAGTATGGAAGGCGTCTTCCCCAGTGTTTTTGCACATCGCCTGCCGCCGGAGGGATTGGACTCAATAGACACACAAGTTACGAAGAGTATTCCTACCAAGCAGGTTGTTATCGCTTGCGGCAGTATTCTGCGTAACGATTGGTTGCAGGGCGAACCGTTGCCGGTGGGGTATGATCGCTATTCAGGTATGCAATTCGGTAACCGCGACTTCTTGACGAATGCAGTACTATATCTGGCTGATGATGAAGGTCTAATTAATCTGCGACAAAAAGAGGTGGCGCTGCGGCTTATCAACACCGAGCGTGCGTATCAATACAAAGCACTGATACAAATGGTGAGCATCATTGCTCCGATGATTATATTGACTATTATAGGCTGTTCTGTTCTTCTATTCCGAAGAAGACGCTACGGCTTGCAAAACGAATGAATATGAAGAGTTTATTGCGATTATTGACTATCTGTTGTGCGATATGTCTGACGACAGTTGCAAATGCGGAATTACTGCCTTATCCTGTTGATACGGTTAACGGACAGGCTGTATATAAATACCGCGTGCCGCGTAGTATTGGTATTTATCGTATTAGTGTGAATTTCGGTGTGACACAGGATGACATTATCAAATGGAATCCGCAACTCAAAGAGCGCGGTCTGCATTATAACGAGTTAATACTAATTCCTGTTGTGCAAGAGCCCGAACCGCAGCCTCAACCCGAACCACAACCGCAGCCTGAAGTGGTTGCTGTGGATTCACCCGTTATGACTGTTGTGGATACATTATCCGCCGTGGTAAAGGATTCCGTACAGGAAGAAGAGGTGGATACAATGCCGAGAACAAAGATAGCATTGCTCTTGCCCTTGCAGGCTGATAACGTACGTCGCGATGCGAACATGGACCGCTTTATGGATTTCTATGAGGGTTGTCTGATTGCTTTATATGACCTGCAGTACACAGATAAATACGAGCTGTACGTTTACGATATCGGCAAGACGGATATGGAAGTGAAGCGCCTCATAGCTGATAGCGTATTGCATAAGATGGACGCAATTATTGGTCCAGCGTACCCAAACCAAGTAGAGCCTATCGCCCATTTGGCAAAAGAGGACTCTGTGCTCGTACTCATTCCGTTCACCGACCGCGTTCCGGATTTGGAGCATAATCCTTTCTTGTTGCAGTTTAATCCTACATCAGAGCATGAGGCGAAGACTATGGCAGCGTATCTGGAAGCCAACAAGGCTAACATTAACTGCGTATTCGTAGAGAGTTCCGAAATGGCGGAAGAGATTAGTGTGTTGCACAAAGAAGTGAAGCATCGCGGTATACCGCACACCACAGTGTCCATGCACCAGATATTGGCTGATTCGTTGTCTAACTCACTCAAAGACAGCGTGGAGAATATTTTATTCTTCCCGACGGATAAATATAGCAACTTGCAGATTATCCTACCACATGTGCAAATTGGAACTGCCGGACAACGTGTGACGCTCTATAGCCGCTACTCGTGGCAGAAAGAGGATATCGCCTTGCCACAAGTCTATACTTCTATCTTTGCCACTGAAAGCGAGGTGGATATGACTCATTATGATGCCATCTTCAATCGTTATTTCAAACACGAACATACATTGAGCATTCCGCGCTATGACCTGCTGGGTTATGACTTGATGCGACAACTCGTAGCCACTATCAAAGGCAAGGAGTATTACGGCTTGCAGTCCGATATCCATTTTGAGCAGGTGGGTGAAAACGGAGGATATATCAATACACACGTAAAAGTGATACGCAAGTAATGTATAAAAAACTGATCACCATATTAGTTGCAATGTGGATGTTCGGTGGTACTGCTTCCGCCCAGTTGCGTCTTCGTCATCCGGAGATGTACGTGGGAGTGCACGGGGGTGTGATGGCGTCTACAGTCAATTTCAGTCCCACTGTGCCCCATATGAGCGTGCTGACGGACTCATGGATTTTGGGTGGTAATGGTGGGTTTGTGTTTCGCTATAGTGAGCAGAAATGCTGTGCTGTGCAGGTGGAACTGAATTACATGACACGCGGTTGGGGAGAGCATGCAGCCGCCACAGAAACAAGCGAGGCAGTGAGTTATACTCGCACGCTACATTATTTGGAGTTGCCGTTTCTTATGCACATCTATTTCGGCAGCCAAACATGGCGCGGTTTTGTGAATGTAGGACCGCAGATAGGTTACTGCCTTAAGGATGATGCGGGCAAAGGAACCAAACAGACGGGAGAGGTGCATCAATATGCGGCGTTAGACAATAAGTTCGACTGGGGAGTAGCCGGTGGATTAGGCGCGTATTGCCGTACGAAAAATGCGGGACTATACCAACTGGAGGTGCGATTCAATTATAGTTTTGGAACCCTCTTTGCTTCAAAGTCATCTGATTATTTCAGTCAGTCCAACCCTATGTGCCTCAGCATAAACTTCGCATGGATGTGGGAGATTAAAAATGTGAAACCAAAGACGATTAGTAAAAAATAGCATATGAGTAAAATTATTTGTATAGCAAACCAAAAAGGCGGTGTGGGAAAAACCACAACAGCCATTAACTTAGCTGCTGGTCTGGCTTATGCCGGAAAGAAAGTGCTACTGGTGGACGCGGATCCGCAAGCCAACGCTTCCTCAGGATTAGGCATCGAAATTCGCGATTTGAATAATACTATTTACGAGTGCTTGGTTGATGAGATTACACCGCAAGCAGCGGTTATCAAAACCAATGTGCCCAACTTATGGCTTATTCCCAGTCATATTGACTTGGTGGGTGCAGAGATTGAAATGCAGAACCTCGAGAATCGTGAGGAAAGAATGAAACGAATTCTCAACCAAGTGCGAAGCGACTATGATTATATCCTTATCGATTGTTCTCCTTCATTGGGCTTAATCACAATCAATGCGCTTACAGCTAGCGACAGCGTGATTATTCCTGTACAATGCGAATTCTTTGCATTGGAAGGCATCGCTAAACTGCTCAACACCATTAAAATTATCAAGTCCAATCTCAATCCGACTCTGCAGATAGAAGGCTTCCTGCTGACAATGTTTGACAACCGTCTGCGCCTAAGTAATCAGGTCTACGAGGAAGTAAAACGACACTTTGGAGACCTCGTCTTCAATACCGTTATCTATCGCAATGTGCGCTTGAGTGAAGCACCGAGCCACGGACTGAGTGTCATTGATTATGACCGCCACTCCAAAGGGGCAAAGAATTATATCAACCTCGCTAATGAATTAATACAAAGATGAAGAAAGTAACAGGACTCGGTCGCGGATTAGACGCGCTGATAGATACTACACATGTGGAACCTCGAGGAGGTAGCAGCATCAATGAAGTAGAGTTGGCTAAGATTATCGCCAATCCTAATCAGCCTCGCCGCACTTTTGACCAAGAGGCGTTGAAGGAATTAGCCGATTCTATCAAGGCGCACGGCGTGATATCACCTATCACACTGCGCAAAAATGATGATGGCAGTTACATGATTATTGCCGGCGAACGTCGTTTCCGTGCCGCCAAATTAGCAGGACTCAATACCATCCCTGCTTATATCCGTACGGCTAAGGATGAGCAAGTGATGGAGTGGGCATTGATTGAGAATATCCAGCGCGAGGACTTGGATGCCATTGAGATTGCATTGGCTTATCAACGTCTCATTGACGACTATAATCTCACACAAGAGAGAATGTCCGAACGCGTCGGAAAAAAACGCGCTACAGTGGCTAACTACCTGCGCTTGCTTAAGTTACCGGCTGAAATACAAATCGGCATCAAGGAGAAGAAAATTGACATGGGACATGCTCGCGCTTTACTCGCTTCTGAATCAACGGAGAAACAACTCTATCTCTACAAACGTATTCTGGCCGATGGACTGAGTGTACGCAAGGTGGAAGAACTCGCGGCTGAACCTAAGAAGGAGAAAAAAACTGCTAAGCGACAATCCTCTTTTGCAGCTCAGGAAAAAGAGTTGTCAGCTATCTTCAGACTCCCGGTGAAAATTAGCGGTAATAAGATTGTGATACCTTTTGCTGACGAAAACGAACTGAATAACTTTATTACCACACTGCGTTGAGAAAGTGGATCGTCATATTACTATGCATAATTGCATCGCTTAATAGCTTCGCAACTAATGACTCTATTCCAGTGAACGATTCCGTTCCGGCTATTCGCATTATTCCGGCCAATGACTCTATTCCGGCCAATGACTCTGTTGTGATACAAAACGCTGCGAAAGAACCATTGACCTTGATGTCGAATGAGTTGATGTGGACTCCGGATCCGCTTCGCGCTACCTGGCTTGCAGTGATTATTCCCGGATTGGGACAAATCTACAACCGCAGTTACTGGAAACTCCCTATCGTTTATGGCGGACTGATGGGATGCGGCTTCGCTATCGCATGGAATGACGAGAAATACGGTGCTTACAAACAAGCTTATCGCGATATCTTGGACGATGCGGATAATATCTCTACTGACCCGACTCGTTCCTATAATGCCATCTTGCCCGAAGGTTATACCATCGAACGAATGGGTGGCGTTTCAACGTATACTAATGTGCTCAAGGACAAGCAGAATACCTATCGCCGATATCGTGATATATCGATTGTTGTGGGGGTATTGGTCTATGCTTTGTCTATCGTTGATGCCTATGTGGACGCACAACTCTTCGACTTTGATATCTCTGACGATTTGTCCATTAATATCGAACCGCAAATATATTATAATCCCAATTTGCCGGATCAACGAGCGGCAGAACTAAAATTAGCAATATCTTTCTAACTATATGAATAGCAGACATCTACTAACATTACTCATCGGCTGCTTTGTAGCGATCACCATTACAGCACAGCGACTGGATTCCATTAATGCCACCATCGCTAACGACACTATCCAGCCTCTTCAGAAAGACAGCGACCAGGTCTTGGTGGTTGATACAGCTATCTTTGACAACACCATAGCTACGGTGGATACAGAGTCGTGCACGCGGGACACATCTTTGGCTGAATTACCGGACTCAATCTACAAAGCGCGTCTGCAAGCTTTACCTTTTATTGTGGAGATGCCCTATAATCAAGTGGTTCGTGCTTTCATCCTCCGTTATGTCCAAAAAAGTCCCAAACAATTGGCGCGTCTGCAACGCAAAGCAGCTTACTACTTCCCTATCTTCTACGATGCACTTGGTCGAAACGGATTACCCTACGAGTTATGCTATCTCCCTGTTATAGAGTCTGCGCTTAATCCGCAAGCACATTCAAGAGCTGGAGCTGCTGGACTATGGCAATTTATGCCGTCTACTGGTCGATTGTACGGATTGGAAATTAACTCGCTGGTGGACGAACGAATGGATCCTATTAAATCTACCGAGGCAGCATGTACATTCCTTAAGTCGCTTTATAACATGTTCAACGACTGGACGCTCGCTCTCGCAGCATATAACTGCGGACCGGGTAACGTGAATAAGGCTATTCATCGCGCAGATGGCAAACGCGATTTCTGGTCTATTTATCCTTTCTTGCCCGCAGAAACAAGAGGCTATGTGCCTATCTTTATCGCCGCGGCATATTCCATCAATTATGCAGACCTGCACGGTATATGTCCCGAAGCTATCGAGATGACCGAACAAACGGATACTATCCAAACAAACGTGCGCCAACACTTGTTGCAGATTAGTGAAATACTGGGTATTGAGTTGGACGAACTGCGTCGCCTGAACCCGCAGTATGCAAAGGATATTATTCCAGGAGGCAAAACGTATTCGCTTTGCTTACCTGCTGACCGCGTGACAGACTATATCGACCAACAGCAAGTAATCCTTGGATATCGCGCCGACGAACTGATAAATAACCGACGTGAAGAAATTGACCTCGCACAAAAAACAGACCTCAAAGGAGGATATTCCGTTAATGGAGTAACTTACTACAAAATTAAAAACGGAGATACACTCGGAGGAATCGCACAGAAGTTCCATTGCACTGTCAGCCAGATTAAACAGTGGAACGGACTCAAATCCGACAACATCCGAGCAGGTAGTACATTAAAGATTAAAAAATAACCCAATCCGTACCCGCTAATCGTTAGTTATTCGTTAGATATTCGTTAGATATTTGCCTGAGACAAGGCTAAGATAAGACTGAGACAATAACATGGATATGGAAAAAATATATTACTCTATTCAGGAAGTGAAGGAGATGACCAATCTACCCGTTTCTACTTTGCGTTATTGGGAAGCGCAGTTCAAACAACTCAATCCCCGCAAGGATGGACATGGTAATCGCTACTACACTTTGCAGGACATTGACCTTATCAAACAGATTAAATACATCCGCGATGACCTCAAAATAACCCGTATTGACGCTATTAAAACCGAATTGAATTCCGGCAAGAAGAAAGCCGATATAAGACAACGCGCTACCGATATCCTCGAACGCGTCAAATCCGAACTACTCGAAATAAAAGCATTGATATGATGAATATGGATTGGAAAAACTGCAATTGGAAAAAAATCATACCCTATGGCGTAGCGATTATCGCCTTTCTCGCGTTCGCTATGTTCTATTGTATGCCCGTTCTGCAAGGAAAAGTATTGCACGCAGGTGATGTCATTAACTGGCAAGGCGCCGCGCACGAAGCGCAGGAGTTCCAAAAAACAAACGGCTATAGCCCATGGTGGACTAACTCTATGTTCGGCGGCATGCCAACATATCAGATTACCGGTACATTACCAACCGGTTCTGTACGCAATTTCATGGAAAAAGTAGCTCATTTCGGTATGACAGGCAATCTGTTACCAGTAGGGTTGCTTTTTGCATATTTTATAGGTTTTTTCCTTATGCTGATTTGCTTTGGAGTGAATCCGTGGTTAAGTCTAATTGGCGGTTTTGCGATAGGACTGAGTAATTATTTCTTGCTTATTATTCCTGCAGGACATATTACCAAAGCAACAGCTATTGGCTTCTTGGCGCCTATGATAGGCGGCTTTTATGCTATTATGCGGCGCAAATATTGGCTGGGAGTTCCGTTATTGCTCATCTATGGTGTTTTAGGAGTAGTATCCCATCCGCAGATGACGTATTATGTGGCAATGCTTTTAGGTGTGATGATTCTGACGGAGTGCTATATCTATATCCGCGAGAAAGATTTCAAGTGGCTTGGTATCAATGTGGCCATACTTATTGTCTGCGCGCTGCTTCTTTACGGCACCAAACTTTCTTGGTTCAAGATGAACAACGAATATCTCGCAGAAACGATGCGAGGTGGGCATTCGGAGCTGACACAAGAAAACCAAGAAGAGAAAAAGCAAACCGGTTTAGATATTGATTATGCAACGGCTTGGTCCTATGGCAAACTGGAGACGCTCAATCTCATGATTCCAAATCTAATGGGTGGAGCAAGTGGATACAACGTCGGAGAAAACTCTGTCTTATACAAAGAACTGGTTCAAGCGCGCGTACCTAAAGCAAGTGCCAAACAATTCTGTCAATCTGCGCCTACCTATTGGGGAGAAAAAGCCTTCACTTCAGGACCGGTATATGTTGGTGCTATCGTTTGCTTCCTATTCGTTTTGGCACTTATTATTGTTCCCGGACCATATAAATGGGGACTTCTAATCGCCACAATCTTCTCAATACTACTGGCTTGGGGACGTAACTTCATGCCGCTGACACAGTTCTTCTACGATTATTTCCCGATGTACAATAAATTCCGCGCAGTAGAATCAATCCTTGTAGTAGCAGAGATAACAATACCCTTACTTGGTTTCCTCGGCTTACAACGTCTGCTTAGCGCTGAAGACAAAAAACAATTCCGCACACCTATATATATATCTGCGGGAATTACGGCCGAACTATGCCTTATTTTGGCACTCTTTGGTGGTGCAATGTTTGACTTTACTTCCTCCTACGATGCTTCATGGAAAGGACAAGTGGGCAATGATATCTACAGCATGATTATTGACCAACGTGCAGCAATGCTGAAATCTGACGCATGGCGTTCGTTTATCTTTATCGTACTCGCAGCCGGTTTGCTTTATGTCTATACCTTGACAAATAAGATGAAAGCATCTTATGTTTACGCTTTATTAGCCGTTCTTGTCCTGGTTGATATGGTACCCGTCAATCGCCGCTTCTTTGGAAACAAAGACTTCGAGACGAAAAAGAACACAGAGCGTGTATTTGCTATGCAGCCTTGGGAAGAACAGATCCTACAAGACAAATCGTTAGACTACCGCGTACTCAATCTCGCTGCCAATACATTTAACGATGCACGAACGAGTTACCGCCTCAAATCCATTGGAGGCTACTCTGCTGCCAAACTACGTCGTTATCAGGACTTGATTGATGCACATATCAGCCGAAATAATATGCAGGTGTTGAATATGCTCAATACCAAGTATTTCATTACGCGCAACGGCGTACAACTCAATCCGCAGGCTTTTGGAAGTGTATGGCTGGTAGATGATGTGGCATTTGTGAATACGCCGGACGAGGAAAGTCAAGCGTTATGGAATATGGATTTGCGTCATCATGCTGTGGCGGACAAACAATTTGAAACCGCATTAGCGGGTGCCGGTGCTGCAACTCCTTCAGATGCGATACAGATAACGTCTTATGCGCCAAACAGACTTGATTACGCAACAACTCTTGCAGAGCCACGCGTGGCTGTTTTCTCAGAGATTTACTACCCGCACGATTGGCATCTATATTGTGATGGAGAAGAATTGCCTATAGGCCGTGTCAATTATACACTTCGCGCAGCCCTTATTCCGGCTGGTGAACATCACTTGTACATGGAATTCACACCAAGTGCGCTGAAAGTGGATAATTGGTGCGTGGCACTTATTGTGCTGATATTGCTGATTTCGCTAGGACTTGTTACTTATCCATTGTGGAAAAAAGGCCTTTCGTTACGTTGCGCCTAAAGCGAATAAGGACCGTACCTTTCTTTGGTTGTCCAATAATTGTATAACCACATAGAAGGACGATTGTTGCGCACCATTTAAACGCTTCCGAAAGGAGGCGTTTAGCATATTTAGCCGAACTGATCGCTTTCGTGCGTGCACGTTCAGATTGTCCTATCTGGAAAGTAAGTCGATCAAAGTAATCGCGTTCTAATTTCTTCTGCGGAATAATATGATGAAGGATCATTTCGGGTAAATACATAAACCGCATACCTTTCGACTTCATCTTATCGAAGATGTCTTTTTCTTCTGCTCCCATTAGACTATTGCCTTTGCGTCCTAAAGCAGTATTGAATAAACCGACTTGTTTGAATACTTCTGCACGATAGGCGGCATTTCCACCTCCCGGATAACGTTCGCCAGGAAAAGTGCGCACTTGATTACCAAAGTACAGATAACCGCACAGCAACTCTTTCGTGAACCGCGTCATCCATTTGGGCTCTTCCGTTTCGTATAATGGGATAATGGGTCCTCCAACTGCACTTATCTCAGGGTGTGCTATCATATATTCGTATATGGTCGTAAGATACCAAGGGTCCACGAGTGCATCATCATCTACATACACAAGAATATCGCCCTTTGCTTCTTTAATAGCCTTATTACGTGCAGCCGATAAGCCTTGCTCGGTTTCAACGCAGTAGTTTAATGGCACATCCTTATGCGTTTTGGCAAATGCCTCACAAACACCGCGTGTGTTATCTGTGCAATTATTATCTACTAACACAATTTCATACTTGCTTTTATCCAAGTCATTGGCAGCAATACTTTCCAGTAGATTGTCGATATACTTCTCACGATTATATGTGCAAATCAAAACGCTTATCATAATCTTTTTAATTTGTGATTATTTGTTCATGTCCAAAAAATATCAGCGCAATATATTTACTTCTGCATAGTTGTTTATACATCCATGTTATAACAACCACCAGCATCAAGCTAATCGTCAACATTAGCAAGTAATTTAAAGACAAAGGGAAATTACTTAAATCAATATATTTCAGGAACAAAAAGTGAGCCCCTTTCTCTAATATGAATGTTTGTAGAATGTATATTCCCGCTGTAGATGTGCCTACGAAGGATATATATTTATGTTTGGTCTTTAACTCATGCATGGCGGATATTATTGCGATGCTACCGGTTACTGCAAGCACTCTTTTGCATATTTTTACAACCAGTTCTGTCAATTGAAAATCGCCATGTATTCCCCAATACCATAAGCCGTAAATAGTAATAAAAAGAATAGAGGCCAGAATAGCAATGGGACGGTGATATTGAACAAATTGTTTATAATATCTCTTAATGAGGTATCCGATCCAGAACATTGGAATCATGATTCTTGCCATTCCAAGATAAGGGATAATAGAAATCGCCAAACTTATTAAAATAGCAAAAGTAAGTGCCCACAGCTCTTTCTTGCACAACCACAATGCCATTCGTTGTGAAATATATGCTACTAATTGAACAATAAATAATGTCTTGAAGAACCAAAACGGCCAATGTGTTGGTAACAAAATGTCCTCTGCCAGTGTTGCCCAAGACTGAAAACGAAAACATGCGTCGATTATTCCCCACACAAAACAGGGTAGTAACAAGGTGATACTTTTCTTCCGCAGAAACTCCAACAAAGTCAGTTGCATAGCAGAGGTGCAAAAGAATCCACTAACCATAAAGAACAAAGGCATGTGGAAACTATAAATGAATTGATATAGTCCGTCATTACGAAAGTCAACACCGCTTAAGTACTGCACGCAATGTCCCAAGACAACAAGCCATATCGCCAAGGCTTTTATCGCATCAAATATGTAATTTCGCTCTTTCACGTTATAGCGATATCCAATTAGGTAGAATCATATTATTGCGATACCGAATATTGGCGGCATCGTCAACATAATACTTCTCCGGTGCAATAACAATCTTGTTCGGATTTTTGTTCAGCCATGCGCCCCACCAACTGAAAGTACTATTGGCAATGATATTGTGTTTGCATTGTGACATAAGTCGCATATCATTATATGCCTCCATGCCGTGATTTATATCGACAAAAACGGCATTCTTCACATTGACAAATTGCTCTCGTGCCCATGCGATATCGTCCGAGAAAAAGTAGTAGGTCGGATTCTGCACTTGTTTCTCTATTTCTCTCATCGCTGTCCAATACCACTCAACATCTGGATGCCAGAAAATGCTAGCATTTGTATTTTTCAGATAATCACCTCGGCGGATATGTACCGATACGGATTCTTTTGCAACGATGTCATTGAGATATTGTTGGTTGGCGGCATTAGGTTGCGTACGAAAAGCAAATTGTTGAAGTAAGTCATGGCGATATGATTCAAAATAGTGGTAGTCCACAAAGTAACCAAACAATACTTGATTTTTACGTTTCAGCATAGAAGGTAAGAATACGTACTTGCCGCAATGCACTACTTGATGTTTTCTGCACCAGTATGCCAACTTTGGCAGCACTTTAACTTCTAACGTATGTCTGCTTGCAAATGGAGTTTGTTCATGCAAAGCGAAGATGCTTAATTCGTACGGTCTGCACCAGTCACGTCCACCATATAAATCAAAGAACGACCTGTCTAATACCAGAGGCTGATTTGTGCGACGAGCAATAGAGTATGCTGACGCATATTCAAACATCTGATTGCCTAAACCGCCTTGTAGTATTACTCGTATCATTTTCGGTTACGCATTATAAGGTGATAAATAGTCATAAAAAGTTTCAATTGTCCCCACTTACGATTTTTGGCTAAACGGAAAATGATGTGATTAACCATTGAAAGTCCTTCGCCGGAGTGTGACAAACAATCGTTATATACTTCTATCACCGTCGGCCATCCTTCACGGTCTGAATTCTTAATGAGTGAGGTCATGCTGCGTTGCGACAAAATAGCTACTATATCGGCAAACTCTGGCTTATCAGCAAAGAACGCCATCAGTATTTCATCCGCATGGTGCTGACTCTCTATAGCTGCACGACTGAGATTATGTACATACGAACTTTGGTTTCTCGTCTCATAGAAATATAGTGGGGCATGATACATCACCACCCGTTCAGCGCAGTATAACAACCTTGGCGTTACAGCATAGTCTTCTGCTAAACGAATCTTTTCGTCACTTCGTATTCCTGTTGTGTCTAATAAAGCTTTGCGGTAGAACTTATTCCAGTGCGCACATTTCTCGGTATGTTGTAAGAGGCGACAGATATAATCCATCTTATTGTAATAATTGACTTGCTCTTCACGAATTCCGCTTTTGGTCACTATATTCACGTCACATATAACGATATCCGCTTGGTGTTGTTCCGCCGTATCAACAAACTCTTTAACGGCATTTGCTGTGATATAGTCATCCGAATCCACATGCCAAACATAGTCGCCTGTTGCGTGCGTAAGACCTGTATTACGTGCTGCAGAAAGGCCTTTGTTGACGGGGTGATGAATAATACGTATTGCGTCAACGCGTTGCGGGTAGCGCTTTGTAACTTCGTTCAAAATAGCTATTGACTTATCCTGCGTCGCATCGTTCACGAAGATATACTCAATATCCTCATACGTCTGCTCGAACAGACTTACTGCGCAGCGTTCAATGTATTTCTCCACGCCGTAAATCGGTACTATGATGCTAACCTTAGTCATAAAACTCTATTCGCTTAGTATGTATTGCCCGTTTCTCCTTGGGTGGTATTTGCATATAATCGCCATATTGGGTTTGTAGTATCTTATGAGGACATTGGGGGCCGAATACTTTTAGTCCCTCAAATTCAATCTCTTTCAGGGGAAAAACGTCGTTATAATCATATTTTATAGTGGTTGTCCAACCATATTCGGCTGCTATGATGTTTGTGGGGATAAACTTATTGATAAAACGAGTTATAGCCACTAAACATTTTGCAATAGGATATACCAAATAGGATAGTAATGTGTCTTTGGTATCTGCATAGTTACGAATCCCGCGGAAAGAATGGCCATATATGTAATCTAAGAAACGCTTCCATTTCCAACATGGAATTTTCTCAAAAGGGAAAATATCAATGTATATGCCTGTATATTTGAGTTTATCGGAATAATCTTCCTGAAAAAAAGATTTTGTATCTCGTACTTTGGCAATTATCATCGGTAATCCTGAATCCGTTTTTTTGTCTTGCAGAACGTATTGTTTAGGTAGTTGTTCTTGCAATAATGCACGCAGGCGAGCATAATCTGTACGCAGTATTGATATGTCCAAATCATCATCCCAAGGTATAAAGCCTCCGTGACGGACAGCTCCTAATAGCGTTCCGGCTTCTATCCAATAGGGGATATTATTCTGGCGGCATATTGTATCTACAATTTTTAGAATCTCAAGCATTCTTAATTGGGCTCGGCGGAGTAACGAACCTGCCGGATTATATCTGCTTAAATCTTCCATCTCTTAATATTTCAGGTAATGCAAATTTTCTTCTTTTTTGAAATCTTCCATAATTTGTGTTATACATAATGAGACTTCCCTGCTTATATTGTTGAATTTTGACCGTTCAATAGAACTTAAAAATGATACTAATTCATAGCGGATACCTTCGCCTTCTAATTGATAAAAATATCGTTTATTCTCTTCGGGATTCTCAAAACGCAGTTCAAAGTAATCAGTTTTCCACCACGGAGCGGGAACATATATATATCCCTTTGTTCCGGAAATAATCAATTCACCCTCTTTCTTGACACCTTTTCCGACATAAATTGTCGCTAATGCTTTGGGGTATGTAAACGAAATTCGGGTAAAATCATCAAAATGCAAGTCTTTATTGACGATGTGGCTATCTATTCGTGAGCAACTATAATGACATCCCAATAATGCGAATACAGGTAATAATGCGGTTGGTCCCCATGATTGTAGACTGCTCCAAACATGTTGCAATGATGTACTATCATTATAGTTAATGTCCCGTAGACTAGTACACGTGGCATCCACTGATACAACATCACCTATTTGTCCACTTTTCGCCAACAAAATCAAACGATTGAATGCAGTCGAATAAGCCGTTTTGATTCCATCCATTAATACGCAGTTCTGACGAATCGCTAATTCCAGTAATTCATTACATTCCGCTGAACTAAGTGCAATCGGTGACTCACATAGTACATGCTTATGCTTTAACAGGGCTAATTTGATTTGTTCATAATGCATTCGTGGATGAGAGGCAATATATACGGCATCTACACATTCCAGTAACTTTGCATAATCATTTAGTACCTTACAACTTTTCAACTCTTGGGATAGGAGCTGAGGAGAGGTCGTACATACACAGTTGATATTCAGACCATTGACAAAAGAGCTCTCGTTGGCTACTTTATTCATAATGGCATTATCGCTAATAATACCCATCTTCAATTCGCGTAACTCTGTACGTTTCTGTGAACTGGACACTCCCTGCGTGCGATCTAAATAGACTACTTTGCAATACTCGTTCAGGTAATCAAATTTACCCACCCAGTCTGAACCCACCGTAAAAATGTCAATATCGTAACGCTTGATATCATCTATTTTTTGACCATCATATTCTTCAACGATAACTTCGTCTGCTAATCCTGACTCTTTGATGGCCTCTATGCGCTCCATTAATGACTGCTTGACATTAATTTTGCCGCGTGCTTTGTCAAAATCTTCAGATGTAACGCCTACAATTAAATAATCGCCAAGCGCTTTTGCACGCTCCAAAAGTCTTTGATGACCGATATGAAACATATCGAATGTACCGTATGTGATAACCTTTATCATTTTTTGTAATATTGATTTATTGATTTTTCCAAGAATGCCAAAGATGCTTTTCTCTGGGTGCTTATATCTGTCAATCGTAATACCTCCGCTATCTTTGTGTCAGCTTGCTCACGCTTGAATACTCTAAACGGACGCTTGAATTGTATAGAGAATATCAATCCATGATAGGAATTAGTTACTACATATTCTGAATGTTTTATTAATGATAAAAACTCGTCAACTCCGGCATCATAACGCATTATATGTCCTTTGCTGGCATTTGAAGCACGCAAACTGATATCTACTAATTGGCACTTCATTTCCTTTGCTAATTGTTCTGCGTAGGAAAACATCTCTTCATTATATCTTCGTGCATATAGCAGAATATATGGCTCCTTCAATTGGCGAGTAGCGGTTATTTCATCGTACTCTTTCGCCTCCAATAGAAGAGTCGGATCTAATGTCTGCTTGATTGGAATATTGCAATGTGTTTCTAAATATGGCAATAGCACATGCTCTCTTATTCCAACTGCTTTGAAATTTTTCATTCGTTCTTGTAATATATCTAACGAGGCTTCATCAAAATGAGAATCTCCGAAACTAGCAGCATATGCTATCGTAAAACCTTTCCGCATCGTTTCATATTGTCCGAAAAAACCATCATCAAAGCCTTTGGTCTCATCAGTGCAAAAAATAGTATCGCTGCCACAGATAAATCCACACAAGTTCTCTTTTCCAATCTCTTTGTCAAAGTTCGTATAATCAAATCTTAATTTCGTCCAAGTTAATTGTTTTGCAAAGAACATATTAATCTTGTCATTGTTCGCTTGTATAGCTGGTAAACTGAGAATACATTCTTTTTGTGACTGTTCATCTTGATCCCACATGAGAGGAATGGGATTCAATATATTACATCGCATATGCGATTTCGGACAGTAGTCAATAACTACGGAACTATAACGCCCTTTACCCAATCGATTTACTACACGTGACAACGCCCACGTTTGCAATACCGAACCGTAGTTCGTAAAATTTCCATATTTGTTGTAACTTATGATACCAAATTTATCCATTTTACTTGTCTATTTCTAGCAATGCTGTTATAAATTGTTCCATAATGCTGCGCTCACCAATAGTTACGCGCAAGCATGTTCCGAACTTACCTACATTTGGATAGGACTTGACTAAAATCTTTTTTTCTTTTTTCATTTTCCGTACAATCTCATCTGCATCAGTGCGTGGTTTGATAAAAATGAAATTACCGGCATCGCCATGATGAGGATAACCGTTTTTATCCAATAATTCAATTAAATATTTGCGTCCGTCGTTAAACTTGAAAATAAGTTCTTCTATAATTTTCGGATTCTGAATAATCGCATCTGCAAAACGCATTGCAAATGCGTTCACATTATGAGGAGTACATAACTTTTGTATAATGCTTATTCCTTCTTGCCATCCCGCTACATAACCTAATCTACATCCTGCCATAGAAAATAGTTTTGAGAACGTTCGTGTTACAAAAACATGCTCATGATGCAAGGCGTAATTAATAAATGTCTTTGGGTAAAAATAATGATAGGCTTCATCAATTAATACTGTAATTTGTTGTTTTTCTGCATAATGCATGATGCGCTTAAATTCTTCTTCAGAATATACATTGCCCATCGGATTATTCGGATTAAGCAGAATTAACAATTCCGTATCTATCGTCATTGCTGCCAGTATGGATTCTGTTGACATGCTCAAATCCTCTTCATATGGCACTTTTATTATGTTGCGACCATACATCTCGGAGTATACTTGAAACATGAAATAAGAGGGGACTACGCCAACTATACGGCCACCAGGCGAAGTGAACGCCTCTATAATATGGCGTATGCCTTCTGCGGAACCATTCACAAGACATAGATTTTGGATGCTCGTTCCCAAGTATTGTGCCAAATGGGTGGTGAATTCCAAAGTTTCAGGATATTGCGCTACAAATTGTGGCGTAATACCCGATAATACTTGCATAATAAACTTTTCTGGCAACCCCACTGGATTCTCGTTCAAATCCAGACGTAAATAGGCTTTCCGCTCATTCTGGTCAAAAATCCGGTACAAATGTTCAACATTCGGATTCAAGTAATACATATCTTATCTCCTCTTATTAAATATATTCCATAACAACATTTTTTGCCGATTCCCCCATACATATTTGTGAATCAATAGCCTTATGGAAGGTTTAGTGGCATATTTAGAAACTATCTCTTTGTAGGTGATGGCATCATCCCTTAAGTCTTCCAAACATACTTCACGGCGCTTGTTATATGCGATTGGTTTACGAAGCGGGGACTGGTATTTCACAGCTTCTTCATACTGCAAAAAATGTCCTTCCATAAAAGGCAACGCGTGGTTTAATGCTTCTTTACCTTTTTTGCTATTACAAATTATCAAAGAAGCTCCTCGATTGTGATTATACAACTCCGGACAAAACAAATGTACTCCCCATAAATCCCCTAATGATATATCCGCAACACGTTCTTTGGTCGCAAATGGACACTCGTAACACGATGGACGGCTTATCAAATGTTGTAGCCATATAGACCAAAACGGATTAAACCATCGGTCAATTACTTTTGCGCCATGCGATGTTTCTATCTTCATCATCTCAAAGTCCCAGCGACCGTATTTGGTTTTATTCCGGTAGTCTATGTCTCTTATGTCACCATAATGTTTGCTTAATTTCCTTATTAATAAAGGGGAAGGAATACCTTCACAAATCACTTCTATTGTCAATAGGTTTGTTCTGTTGCAACAACCCAAGAACATTTCCAATCCCGCAATTTGACAGGGAGTTCCACTAAATAATACTTTTTTTCCTGCCTTTAGAAATTCTTTTGTTTTAATATATGAATTGCCGATCTCGCTCTGTGCATATTTGGACTTTCTGAATATAGAGATATCTCTTTTGTCTTCTATATAGGAGTGTAATATGCGTGTCCCCTTTGACTCGGCTCCAAATATGACGTAGTTCATATCACACCAACCATCCACAATGGCAGAGAATGCACCACCGGATGTGCTGGCTAATACAACATCTGTGGATATGTGATGTCCTCCGTAAACAACCTTTTCCTCTTGATGCCGTACAGGGGTATTCTCCATGGGACAGACTTTATGGCACCGTCCACACCCAATGCATTTTTCTGAGTCTATAATTGGATAACGGAAACCCTCATCGTCTTCTTCCATCCTTATTGTTCCTTGACGACAAGCTTGTACGCAGGCTTCACACCCTACACAAGCAACTTTGTTTCCACTATATAGATATCTTTCAGACATTTTTCTTCGCCTCTTCAATCTTTTCCTAGTATCTCTTCTGCCACTTCCCGTATTGCGCCGTCTCCGCCGCGATGTTTGGTCACGTGGATGTTGGCAATAGCTTGCACTTTAGGCATCGCATTCGGCGGGCAGACAGCGATACCTCCCGCTTTAGCAACTGCTTCGA
>JAEDLW010000018.1:0-26037 GCA_016295035.1 Paludibacteraceae bacterium | reverse complement strand
ATTTTTCGTTGTCCGAAGGCAGCTCTTTTGCTTCGGCATCCTCTATAGGGCGGATGTAATCAGACGCCTTTTTAGACGAAATAACGGAGCGTCCTAATTGGCGTTCCAAATCGTCACGTGTATTCTTGGCGATTTGCCCTCCAGCCTTGGCTGCTTGTTTGCTTGCATTGATGCCTTTTGGGTTGCGTTGACGTGATATTTCTGTTGTTGCGACTTCGGCTAAGGTGTTGAGTGCTAACTCTATATTCGTCATGTTATCTCGCAAGTTCTCCTTGGTCAAGCCTTTGTGACGTTTATACTCGCCAGTCGTCATTCCGCTCCAGGCTTTAGTAAGCACATTCGTTAAGATGGCAAAGTCTTTCTGGTCATGGATGCCGGAACGATGCCATTCATCAGTCAGTTCCTTCCGCATCTCGATAGAGCGCAGTCGTTCATTTATCCATTTGTCCGAATATCCTTGGCGGCGATAATCCTCGACAGCCATTTGGAAGGTCTGCTCCGGATCAATCATCTGGTCAATACGTTGTGCCCCTTGCTCTGCTAACCATTGCTTGACAGGTTCTGCCTTTTTACTCGGAATGGACTGGATAAGGCGGAAAATGCCTTCGAGGTCAGCGGCTAAAGTAATACGCATTTTCCCTGTGGAAGTCTTCATCGCTACCTGGGGACAATTTGTCCCTATGAAGGTCCCCAACTCGGGATCACGTTTCCGTAACTTTTTAAGGTAATCCGTCGGATTGAGACTATCCGTTAACACTTGCACTATATCTACGACTGAGAAATAGTACTTTTCCTCCTTTTCGTTCCAGACAATCCGCACTTGTTTGCCTTCGAATAATTTTATGATTGATTCGTCTGCCATAGTATTCAGTTGTGTTTTTCGTTCTGCACGCGTTTGGCGTGCAAAGGTACAATATTTTTTTGAGGTGCGCAAAAAAAAAGTGTAATATTTAATCGAAAACGTTTTCCGCGAACTTCGCTAACCCGCAAGTGCGCTTAAGCTAAGGCTCGTGCGACTGCGCGCCCCGCGCTTGTAAAGCACTCCGCCTTGCTCTACACTTCCCCCAAAAATTAAAATGTTTTGGGGACCCCGAAAGTCGAGGCGGCGACTACGTCGCTCGGCGAGCGAAGGTCATCGAACGGGCTGAGCGAGTACAACAACAGGTTGGCATACGTCGGGGACCCCGATGGTATATGGGTAGAGAGTGGTTTGTGGTTTGTGGTATGGTGGTTTAGTCCAATTTTATGTCTTATGGAAAGAGGATGTATTCATTATCTCATAGAGATAAGCTGGACTTTGAACATAGAGCTCATTATCTTCGTCCTGCAGAGCAGGCATGATAGGAGAGTTATATACTTTCTCCATAGCTTGCTCAAGCCCACAGCCTGTATCTTCCATGACATAACGAACTAACTCGCTCAGGGCATAGTCAGTCAAGTACGTCGCTATTTGATGATGATTTGCCTTAGTCATAGTGCCTGTACTTTAGTTTTTGTGAGATAATTGAGAGCTTTTTCCGTTCCAAAATAATATTGCTGGTCAAGAAATTTATCTTGTAACGCCTTAGCAGCCTGTTCGGCTGTGTATATATTTTCGCGATAGTTCGTAATTTGCACTACCACTCCATCATCAGCAATTGGTCCAACAACAATATCAAAGTCATGAATCGGCCTTTGGTTCGCACGATCTCGATTGGCATCAACGAACAAGAACCATTCGACAGTTGCTTTTTTGGGAAAAACTTTGACTTTTAAGTCAGAATGTAAAGCGGATTCGTCAAAATCGTAGATAATCAATGTAGCTTTTCCTCCAAAAAGACGAGCTTTCTTTTCCGCCATACGAATAGCTGTTTTGCGCGAATCAGTCAGATAGAAGCCTTTACCAAAATCTTTGTGATTCAAACTGAGAGAAAGGTCTACAGAATCAATATCTGTATTTGTTCCATGGAAAAGTATCATGCTAATGTTCCTCCATTTTGACGACAAATAATGAGCATGTCCTCAATGGTTTCATCCATTGACTGCAGGTGCTCTACATCGTAGAATTCAACTAAAAATGCGAGTGCTTTATGCTCATGCAAATAACGAAAGGCCGCTTGCCGTGTCATGGCAAACCTCCGTGCAAATGCTTGTATAGCACTCGTTAAATATGATATTTCATACTTACTCATAAGGTCTTTAACACAATTTTGCGCTGCAAAATTACAACTTTAATTTGACATATACAAATAATTGCAAAAAAAAGTGCAAGTTTTGGGGAACTTGCACTTTTTTTGGTCGGTGGTTTGTTATTTTACTTTTGTGCCTTGGGCGTTGAAGAGTTCATCGCCTCGTTGGATGTAGAGTTGGCCGTCGAGGATGATTTTCGAGCACGGGATAGTAGCACTCTGTACGTTGCCCAATCCGGAAGGATCGTCGTTGAGCACAGCGTGAATGTCCAGATTGCCGCTCAGGGCATCGGTGTTCTGCCAAGCGTCGCTATCCCAGCCAACGAAGATCTTGCCTGCAGGAATAGCGAAATCAGTAGGCGCCTCAATCAAATCGCCGCACTCTACGTTATTGATTGTTTTAACGGCTGTTGCCTCGACATAGAAGACGACGGTAAATTGTCCCGTTCCCCATATTGGCCATACGTGCAGTTCGCTCGTCACGTTCGACAAGTCGCCGCCGTCCCAGTCTGTAACCATCTCACAAGCGCGCGGATCGAGTTTAGCAGCTGCTACGACGCCATTGTCAACAGCACTTGTGCCATGTGATTTCTCTACGCGCAGAATGCGGTTCGTTTGTGCCAATGCATCTGCCTGTGTAGCATAGAAGCAAACATAGTATTTGGGCAGGTCCTGCTCAGCGTACACAGCCTCGTATGTAGCATCTGCCGTTGCAGGTACAAGAGTAACATTCCAGTGGTCGAAGACATACATATGCTCTGCTGTGTAATAGACTGCAGGGGTAGGAGCAGTCGGCATCTCGCCCTGTTCTACTTGCTGAGTCGATCCGCCATCATGGTCCACGAAGGTGATAGTCCAACCGCCAATAGGACGGATATCCATTCCAGCCCAGGTGGCACTCTCTCTATATGCTGTAACAGCGGTTTTAGGCACATAGAACTTAACGGTAGCTATATCCGGAGTTGTGCTGTTTTTGAGTTTATCAGCCGTAGTATTCTTGGTCGGGTCTTGCGAGTCTCGAGCCACGTACACTTCTACCGGTTGGGTGGCTTTTATAATACACGAGGTCAAGTTAGGCATTCCATAGAAAGACTTATCTCCAATAGCCTCAAGTGATGCGGGTAGAACGATGGTTGTGAGGGTTTCATCTCCACTAAGGTCTCCGCAGATAAGACGCGTTCCGTCTTTAATAATCAGTGTATCTTTGCCGGCAGGAACATTTTGGCGCAAAACGATATCACCTGTATATAATACATTATATGAGTCAAGTGGCATCTCTTTGAAAAATTTGGTGTCCATCGAACCAATGTTATTACCCAGGCGCTCGTATTGTGAAGGATTCCAATTTTCGATAGTAGCCATTTTGGTGTTGTTATTTAAGCTACCCGAGCAGATATATTTCAAAGTGGTTGGGAGAGTGATTGATTTCAGCTGATTCATGTAGGATAAGTTATATCGAGGAATCGTCGTTATGCCCTCCGGTAAGTTTACAGCTGTGAGATTTGTGCACTCATAGATGCTATTTTGTTCTAACTTCTGTACTGTATTCGGCAAAGTGAGGGAGGTGATTTTGCACAGGCTGAATGCTCCGGAGCCCAATGCTACGACCGTATATGTTTCGTCAAAATAGTTTACTGTTTCAGCGATAGTAATCGGTCCGTTATAGGTTTTATCAATTGCCTGAGCGTAATCGGCACCAACGAAACCATTTCGTTCGCCTACTTGCACCGTCATATTGCCCGGCTCTTTGGTGAGCACTTTATACAATACGGACACGCCTTCTACCGTATTGGCGCGGAAGGTTCCTCCCACTTCGATAGGCTTTTTGATGTTAGCGGTAACGGTGGTATCGCTGACGACGGTGAAGACACGGGGATTGTCGTTATTGCCGTCTGCCCAGCCCAAGAACATACATCCTTCGTCGGGAGTAATCGTGACTTTCACCTGATTACAATTGGTAGTATCGTTGAATACAACTGTTCCGTTGACAGCCTTCACATCGATGTCATGGAGCAGTTTAGCGGTAAGGGATTTAACTTCAGCGAAGTCGCTGTTTGCCCCGCCGACGAAGTTGCCGCTTGTATAGAAATCATAGTCCTGGCATCTGACAATGACATCCCCTGCAGGAGAATTGCGGTAATCCGGTCCATAGTCCGGTTTAACCTGACTATGGAAATAAATGGTTGCTCCACAACCTTTCATAGCGTAGAAAAGAGCACTTGTTGCCGTGGGTACGATATGCAGTTCACCGGAAGTGAGGCCTAACGGCAGCGAAATTATCTTCGTAAGTTCTTTGTTGTACAACACATTACCAACTACCGCAAATTTTGTATTGTTCTCACCGATAGTAATCTTCGTGGCATGATCGAACAAGTACGTTTGGGTTTCGAGTGTTGTAAGCGAGCTTGGAATATGAACCGAATCTATCATGCAATCACTAAAATTGACCATCTCAATTTTAGTCACATTCTTCAAGTCAATAGAAGTTAACTTGCAACCCCTCAAAGCATAGCCCAAAATGGAAGTGATATAATCACTGAGCGTAATACTGGTAACGTTGTTACATCCATAAAAGGCGTGGGCGCTGATACATGTGATATAGGTATTTTCGGATAAATCGATAGATGTCAGTTTGTCTGCACCGCCACGGAACGCATATTGTGCGATATCAGTCACCTTATATTCGTTTTCATCCGCATCTTTTATGGTGTTAGGTATCACCAAAGCATCAGAGGGTTTATTGGCCTCTGTCCAGTCGTATGGGTAGCCGGAGTTTGTTCCGTCACTGACAATAATAACTTCATTGCCAGAGGGATTCAATTTGGTGATTTTGTAGTAAAGGTTGTTACCTTTGTACTCATAGCGAATGGTGTCGCCTACAGCTGGACTTGCAGCCGAGAGGGCTGTTGTGATTACTGCGCATAGCAGCGAAAGTAGCATTTTTCTCATAACTTTATTTGTTTAATGTTTATATTTTGATCTGTTTGGCGTGCAAAGGTAGTGCTTTTTTTGCATATACGCAAGAAAAAGTGTAATATTTAACCGAAAACGCGGATCTTCGCGTTCGGCACGGAGGTCGCAATAGGTTTATACCACTCCGTTAAATAAACGGGCGACTCCTGCCTCCGCTCTCCCCAAAAAATGACATTTTCCGGGGACCCCGATGGTATATGGGTAGAGAGTGTGGCACAGAAAGTGCAATGTTTAGCAAAAAAAGCAGTACCTTCGGCACGCCCCTTCCCAAAATAAATTTTGGGTGGGTATCCACTCCGAAAGTACATTCGCGTCCTGCGGGACATACGTAAAATGAGCAAAAAATGAAGCAGGAGTAAATCCCTTACCGAATGCCCTATTATGCCCTTTATGTGCAAGCACCTAAGTCCATAATAGAGCCTTCAGTATAGAATGAAATTCTATTTGCTTCATTTTTGTGCTCAAAATTTTGCGTATGTGCAATTTTTGTTGTACCTTTGCACGGTTTTTTGAAAAACAATCTATTAGCGATGAAGAATTTTGTAGCAGAATTACGTTGGCGAGGCATGTTGCAGGATATCATGCCGGGTACAGAAGAACAGTTGAACAAAGAAGTGACTGCGGGTTATGTAGGTATTGACCCGACGGCAGACAGTTTGCATATCGGTCACTTGTGCGGCATCATGATGCTGCGTCACCTTCAGCGTTGCGGACATAAGCCCATTGCCCTTATTGGCGGCGCGACGGGTATGATCGGCGACCCGAGTGGTAAGAGTGCAGAACGCAATCTATTGGATGAAGCGACTCTTGCCCATAACGTAGCACATATAAAAGCCCAACTGGAGAAATTTCTCGACTTCAATTCCAACGAGCCGAATGCGGCAGAACTGGTAAACAACTACGACTGGATGAAGGATTACACCTTTATCAATTTCACTCGCGATATTGGTAAGCTCATCACGGTTAACTACATGATGGCCAAAGACAGCGTGAAGAAGCGCTTCAATGGCGAGTTCAACTGCGGCATGTCCTTCACCGAGTTTACCTACCAACTGCTACAGGGCTACGATTTTGCCTATCTGAACAAGCACAAAGGTTGCAAATTGCAAATGGGCGGTTCGGACCAATGGGGCAACATCACGACGGGAATGGAGCTTATCAAAAAACTCAACGGGGGCGAAGCGTATGCACTCACGTGCCCGCTGATTACGAAAGCCGACGGTGGTAAGTTCGGAAAGACGGAAAGCGGTAATGTATGGCTCGACAGACGCTACACCAGTCCGTATAAGTTCTTCCAGTTCTGGATGAACGTGAGCGATGACGATGCCAAACGGTATATCAAGATCTTCACATCGCTGGAGAAAGATGAGATAGATGCGCTTATCGCCGAGCAAGAAGCGGCTCCTCACTTGCGCGTGCTGCAGAAACGTCTCGCTAAGGAAGTGACCATCATGGTACACAGTGAAGAAGATTACAACAAGGCTGTTGAGGCAACAAATATATTGTTTGGCAACGCGACGGCAGATGCTTTGCGCAGTCTGGACGAAGAGACTTTCCTGCAAGTGTTTGACGGCGTAGAGCGCTACGAAATCAGCCGTTCAGAGTTGGAAGCAGGCGTTGGTCCATTGGACTTGTTAGCAGAGAAGACGGCTATTTTCCCGAGCAAAGGCGAAGCACGCAAGATGATTCAATCCAACGGACTGTCTCTCAACAAAGCAAAACTGACTGACCCGCAGGCTCCTATCACAGCAGATGCGCTGTTGAACGGTAAGTACCTACTCTTCCAAAAAGGCAAAAAGAATTACTACCTCGTTATAGCTAAATAATCATTCACAGCACGTATTGAATTAGCTACATGAGTGAAAAGGACAAGAGATTATTTCTTGTCCTTTTTCCAGTTGAAGTCGTGTTTGAAAATGAAGCCGACACCTTCAATCATGGTAGCCTGTTTGAGCGAGTACTTATCGACAGTGTGGGTATATCCTTTCAGTCGCAGTTTGCCATTCGGTGTGAGCAAGTATTCGATATCTAAGTCCCCGAAGAAAGGTCTGTTAGAGATGTCGTTATATCGATAGCCAAAGTTACCATTGATGATGAGTTGGTCAACCGGCCGCAGCTGGAAGACAGCCTCATACTCCTGCGCGGAGTCGTTTCCTGTACCATCCGCACGGACGTTGAAGCCGAGCGTAAAGACATCTGTAATTTTAGAGAGCCAGTTATTGATTTGCCCTGTGATAGTAGATGAGAGTAGCGAATAGGTATTAACGGATGCTTGGGAGCTATTATTCGCCATATACTCAGGCGTATAGAATCGTCCGAAGAGGAGCAAATAAACGACTTGCCTCATGAGCATTTCGTCGGTATTGATGACGGAGCGCACCTGATTGGCGATGACTTCATCGGACTTGGGTAATTTAAGGTCAAATCGCATAATAGGGTCGTTGAGTGGTCCAGACAGATAGACCACTGTAGTGACTGGGATAGAAGTTCGTCCGGAAACGAGGCTTTCCGTCTCGGAGCCAAAGAGGTCCTTTATGTTAGCGACGACAGTATATTCAGCAGCGACATTGAGCAGCGGTTCTTCCGGATTTCCGTTCCACATGATTTGCGACCCTTCAGCGATATTGAACTCTCGGTGTATGATATTTGCCACTGTCAAGTTCATTTTGCCGGAATTAAGCGTATAGGTACCAACAAGTTTATACTCGTCCGTAGCATCATCCATGGTAAACTTGATAGATCCGTCTCCTCTCGCCTGAATCATATCTCCGGTAGCCTCATTGATGACGAGTTTGAAGAGCGTTTGCGGGTCCACATCGATAGCGAGCCCAAGTCGGAAACGGTTCGGTCGGTCACTTGCCTTCGCTTGCTTGCGTTTGGGAATGAAATGGCGTTTCGTTGTAACGGTGAGCGTATCGGGTTTATTGTGGTCTACGAAGGTGATAAATTCATTGTCAGCTGCTGAGGAAGCGCCATCGACGGAGATACGGAAATTGGACTTTCCGACCGCTTTGGCATCCGCCGTGAGCTTGAGGTCATAATCCGGTCCTTCAAGGAAGAAATCTCCGTCAGCATACACATGTCCCGCCATAAACTGTCCTGTCTTAGCGGGGAAATCAAAAGCCAGCGTGTGGCGACAATGTCCTGAGATGTCCAGATTAAAGTTACGGAAGTACTCATCATGCGTAAGTAATCCGTTGACATAGAGCGGATTGCCTTCGTCATCAGTCAGGTAGATATCAGGGAAGATGATCGATGTAGAATCCATAAAGACGGAGTCAGAGAAGTGATAGGTACAGCCTGTAAAGGGTATAGTGAACTGGGCGTCATGTGCTTTGACGCGGGTTATGACCCAGACTTTCTTTCCTTCTCCCGAAACGGTAACGCGTCCTGAAGCTGTTCCGTCGATATTCTCGAGGAAGCCATCTGTCCAATGGTTAACGAAGCCAATTGGGATAGAGTCTGGGAAGATGTCAAGGAGGAATCGCCCTTTGGTAGGCTCAGCTAATCCGTCCACGTGTGCTACGCGGTGCGTTCCTTTATCCACGTTACCATCGATGATGATGGACTTAGTAGCACGGTCCAGTTCCACTCCGGCGACGGCAGTACCGACGTACTTGCCACACATGATCGTCGAGTCAAGCCTTACCTGCGCCTCAAAAACAGGTGTTGAGAAGACTCCGTAGATATTCGCCCATCCTGTCAGGTCTCCCGCTACGGAAAAGGCTTTCTCTACCAGTAGGAAAGGCATAAGTGTGCCGAGATTGATGTGTTTGAGATTGATGTGAATAGAGTCGTCCATGCGTGGCGATGCTACTCCTTCGGCTAAGAGATTCTGGTGTGAACCGTAGATGCGGAAGTGCTGAACGGATAGCGAAGTATCTGCCACGCAATAATTGATTTGTGAGTCATCAATATGATATATGGAGTCACCCCATTGAATATTGGATGGGTTGATGTGCGTTTGTATCAATGGCAATCCGGCATAGTGTGAGAAGCGCGTTTGCATATCCACCGAGCCGTTACTTTTATACGGAGGCAGTGCTTTGATGGATGCATTGAGTTGCATTTCATCCTGCTGTGCTTTGGCATTAAGATCCATAAGAATACTATCCATCTCCATAGAGAAGATGACGTCAAGCAGTTTGCTGTTATTACGCGATGCGAGTGCTACATTGCTCATTTCTGCACTACCGAAGATGAAATTAGGCACACGTGCTTCCAGGTTCCACAACTGATTCGGCTCGTCGATGATACCTTCCAGCATAGGATTGTCGGTTATCATGAACGGTAGTTCCAACATAGCCTGCAGCATCTCCAAATCATGTGCTCGCACATTAAAAGTGATGGCGTTACTTGAGGGCGTAGCCATAAGTTGCTTATAGTATGCAGCAGAGAAGAGGGACGGAATATGCTGAGCAATCAATTTGCAGATAGATGTGTGGAGCGACGTATACGCATAATCGCCTTCCGCATCGGCATTGAGGAAATCAGAACGCAGACGCAGTGTCTGGTGGTTATTCGCCCAACGCGATTTGAGTTCGAGACTCTCCATATAAGCTGTATCGCCGGCGATACTGAGTTCTACACCATTGATCAAGGCAGAATAGGTAGCATGGTCAATATCGTGGCCCGTATAATGTAGAGACGCCGTACCCGACAAGTCGAAATTCGGATAGCGGTCCATAATCAAGAGTTGATCAGGACGGAAGCGATGCAAGATAATATCTGCATCCATATGCTTATCGGTCTCTCGCAGGTCGGCTTTGGTATTGATGGAGAGCTTTAGATTAGGATCTTCAATTGCAGCGGTTGCTTTCGCAATGAGGTCATTCAGTTCGGCATGGAAACGAATATCTGAATAGGTGTACTTACGGAAAGAAAGATTGTTAATTACAACGTCTGCCTTGCCGAACGGAGCCATTTTCTCCGCGAAATGCCAATCGGTATTGAGTGCTATGGAAGCTGTTCCCAAGTCGGCAGTATTGAGCAGTCGTCCCAGTTGGAAGCGCTTGGTACCAATCTTGCCATTTAGATCCAAAGCAGTAAAGTCTTCGTTGGCCGTGTATGTAGCATCCGTTGTGATAACACCCAACGCGGTACGAAAAGCGCCATGCAGCGTCATTTTGCGCAGTTGCCCGCTGAGTTCACCCTTATAATGAATCTCTCCCAATCGCAAGAGCGGTGCCGGCAAATGGTATGGCCGCTGACGTAGATCTGAGATAAAATCCTGAATAGCAGGCTGATAAACATATAAGTCTTGACAGTTGGCGTTGATATAAAGGGCATCCTTTCGCGGCAAGCCAATTGTTGTGAGGTTTCCGAGGAAAAGGCGTCTCTCGTTATAGAATAACTCAAGGTTATATGCCGCGAGACTATCCGCTCTTCCGGATAGATGAGCTGAGAAAGCGATAACGCCATCCAGTTTTGCAAGTGAAGGGTCAAAATAAGCCAAGTCACGAGGTACAATCTGTGCATGCTCGACATCTAATGTCAGTTTGATGGCATCCGCATTACGATGCAGATAAGCAATAAACGATTCGTTCGTTTTAGGCGTTGGGAACGAAGTGCGTACGCCGGATGCATCTATTTTGGAGTGAGGCATTTCAAGTCTCAGAATCGGCAGGGCTATAGATGTTCGTGAAGCAATAACACGCGCCGAAATATTTTCTATTTGCAGCGGCGGGTTGTTGTTCGATGTGACACGGTGCGTGGCTTTGAGATTATGTATCTCGGCATCCAAAGAATCCGCACATAAGTGATGGAGCGCGAGGTTAGCAGTTGGCATAACCACATCGAGCGTATCGACGGTGAGATGGGCATCAGTAATTTGAATGTGGCGCAACTCGACATGCATATTGAAAGCCGACTTGGTAGTGTCTCGCGACGCAAAAGCATTCAACAGGAACTGATAGTTATACTCGCCCGAGGGCAATTGATAGATGTTGGCGCGCACTTTTTCCAACTCAATAGCCGGAAAACGCAAGTGCTGATTACGTAATGCCAGCGGCGAGAAACGAGTATAGAAATCCTTAATATAAAGGAGTGTATCTTGCTGCAGATCTTCGATATAGATATCTTTGAGCGTGATTCGCATCGGAAAGTCATACTGCACGGATCCAATGGATATATTGGTGTTAAGTCCACGGCTCAGTTCGTCAGTCGCCAGTCTTACAGCCGCAGTCTGGATACGTCCTGATTTGAGGAAGAGGACAGACAGACCCAGCGTCACAAGAATGCAACCTAACAAGGTAAGTAATATGGCATATATGCGTTTCACAATTTCGTACAAATAGTGTATGCGTAGTCTTTGGCTGCGGTTGTAATTAGACTAACATCAGCCGTGTTGTCTAAGTATTGTTTAGGATTACCGGATAATCCTGCGATACCTGTACCTAAATACTTAACGTATGCCTCTTTGCGTGTCCAGAGTTCGATGAAAGTCTTTATTGGGTCGTCAGAAGCGTTAATTTGGTCTTGCTCGGTTTGGCTCATAGTGTGCTCAATCAGTTCGGGTGTCACAGCACGATAGGACTCAATATCTATGCCTATCGGTTGCGTATCCATTGCCACGGCGATACCCTTTTTACAATGTGACAGCGAGAAAAACGGTCCATCAGGCAGGAATGGTTTGCCAAATTCGTTGTAGTCCCAAGGTTGGTCAGGCAAGCCAAGTTCGCGCAACATCATCCATGATTGTAAGGTAGCCCATTGACCGAAGGTGTGCTTATAGCGCAATGCGGTTTCGCGACGCTGCGCAGACACAAGCGGCAAAAGGCGCTGTACTTCAGCGTCTGTGCAAAGGGTCATATTGTCGCAAATCAGCATGCGCATATCAGTATTGTCTTGAGCCAAAAATATCTGTTCCTATACGTATCATGTTCGAACCATCTTGCATAGCAAGCAAGTAGTCATCAGACATACCCATCGAACGTATGACAAAGCGTTCGTCACTATCAGCCAGAGACTTAAGCAGTCTAAAGCAACGATGTATCTCTTGCTGGTCATCGGTATTGGTTGCCATCGTCATCAAGCCGCAGATGTTGAGGTTGGCGTATTGGTCCAAGTCTAATGTTTTCAACTCTTGGGGCAGGAAACCTGACTTGGTTGTTTCATTGGCCGTGTGAATCTCCAGAAGCACATTTACGACACGGTTAATCTTGACAGCCTCTGCATTGATTGTTTCAAGCAATCGGACACTATCCACAGAGTGGATTAGATACACAAAAGGCACTATTTGACGCACCTTATTGGTTTGTAGGTGTCCAATAAAATGCCAACGGATATCTGCCGGCAATTCGGACTGCTTAGCACATAATTCCTGTACTCTACTCTCTCCGAAGTCTTTTTCTCCGGCATCGTACGCCTCCTGAATCGCCGCTACAGGGTGGAACTTACTGACACAGACAAGTTGCACTCCCTCTAAAAGCGTGGCACGAATAGCATCAATATGTTGGCTGATGGCGGACACAATTAGTTAACGGCACGAATGACGTCCATATAAGCAGTGCGTGCGACAGAGATGATTTCGCAATCGTAACCACTCATAGCCTGCGTGAGGTTCTTCATAGCATGCATAGCTGTCGTAGCCTGCACGAGAACGGTTACAGTACGACGTGTCTCTTTGCCGCTATCCTCAATAGTAATAAGTTCCACACGTCCCTTATACCATTTATCTGCTTCTGGTGAAGTGATGATCTCAAAATATTGTCGCTTGGTGCATGAAGGCACTTCCAAATCACCCATAATAAAAGGCTGGATTTGCTCGATAAGACGCTTCTCTACATCAGCAGGAGTCAGTCCTTCGACCAGATACGATTCTTTCACATTTGCGGGATTATCTTCACCCGTTTGACGTTGGTAAACAACTTTAATTTCGTAGAATAACATATGCTCTATTTTTATTGTACAAGGTTAATAATTTCGGTTGCAGACAATGGTCCTTGAGGGAACTGGAGGAAGTTAGCCGACCAGTACATTACAGGCGCAGTCGGATTGGCTTCAATCACATTATCGATGATGTTTTTATCGTTTTCACATAGTCTCCATCCTGGCAAAAGGGTGAAAACTATGTCTCCAATTTGCTTTTTGTTGAGCGAAGTGGACAAGTCAGGATACATGATCGCTTCGTTTTGCGGGAAAGCGGCTTGCACGCCTTCAAAATCGAGCAAGAAGTTCGCCACCTGACGTTGCATTGTCTCAAGGGAGTTTTTCTTCTGTGCAATCAATGTGCGATTGAGATAGATACAGTTACCATAGCCTCCGTTGACCCATCTTTCGTGACCATATAATGCCATCAGGAAAGAGGATGTGAGCGCTGAAGCACGATCCACATTAAAATCCTTCGCAGGCAATCCTGCTAATTGCATAGTTTTTTGTCCTATGCCTAACACAGGGCGTCCAATCAGCAGGAAGTCCACATTTTGCCTTCCCAAGCGCTTAATAAGTTGCTCCATGAGATAGCCCAAGTCTTGATTGAGCCAAAGGTGTATATCCTCTTGCTCGGCGGATTGAATACGGTCAGCCTGCGCGTTGGGTGTCACAGTATTAAACTGTAAGAAGAGCAGGTCGGGCACAGCGTCTGTTCCAAGCGACTCTGTTTTCTGCAAAGCCAATGCCAATTCCATAACCAAGGTGTTTGCTACAGGCGAATGAGTCAACACGTCCGCACTCTTGTAAGAGAACGATTTGCGAATCTCCTCAGAGGTGGGAGACGTGTATGATGTAATATTCATTCGTGGTGTCCATACACGTTCCGCTAATTCGGCAAAGCGGCCATTGATATTCATTTCGTCTGCGGCGGAAGGTAAACCAAGCGGATAGTACGAAGTACTTGCCCAAGCCTGTTTGTCGGCATTTATCCAGCAGCATGCGTTGGCACTATGTCCCGCCATAAGAATCGTTGTTTCAGGATTTATACCGATAGCGAAAATCTTCGCTTTCTCACCTACACGCATGCGCAAATTGTCGCCCATCGTCGGCGCAAGGAGTGCCACAGGGGAATATGCGATAGAAGTGCCGATACCTTTCTGGCTATCATCAACGAGCAAAGGATGAACACGTCTGTCTGAACGAGAGAAATATTGGTCCATTGCATAACCATGCTGCGACGGTGTTGTGCCCGTCATGATAGTGGCAGTGGTCTCATTACCGCCATAAACAAGATGCGGAAAAGAAGACGTTGTTTGGTATGCCTCCTCACTTAGCGTACGGAGGCCGCCCTGTTGCCAATACGGACGTAGTTGGTCTAAGTTGTCCTGTCTCAGACCGTCTACGACCATAACCACTGTTAGACGCGGAGCCGCCATCACAACAGAAGTCCAGAATAAGCCAATAGCTATTAGCGCACTATGTATATAAGTCTTAAGCATAAATGAATCAACGGGAAAAGGAATAATCTCCAATTAAAGCCAACCAAAGGATGGATGGAGAAAAAGGTTAAAAATATAACAACGGCAAATAATAGCACATAAATAATAATAAAAGGTAGATCCACATACCATGACCACTTGTCACGTCTAAGATCAATCAGGCTGATAGTTAGAAAGAACATAATAAATGCCACCAGTCCTACATACCACGTCTTATACCAAGGGGTAGGAGCAATAACGAAAGGCGCTATCGAGCAATCCTTCACCAACGGCGTACCATCCGCCGATGTCGCATCTTGCATAAAGAACATCAATGCTTCGGGCATAAAAAGTCTATCCTCATTACGCATTGGTTGGTCAGCACGCGGACCGAATATCATGTTGATAGCAAAATCCTCCCATGAATCCTTTCCGGTGTAATGCTGGATGTACTCTCGATAAGTCACATCTTCCCACTCCGAATAACTTGAGCAAATCGAATCGTTCAAAACTTGCTTGAGCAAATAATACGGCCGCGTGGCACAATTGTCATAGACAAAATTATATAGGTACGACCTATTCTCCGGTCGGAAATTGGTCCACAATGCCTCGACAACGGCTTGCGATTGTTCCTCAGTTAGATTAAGCGGCTGCTCATAAATTGTGCGCCCCTCTAAACTATTCTCTTCCACAAACCAAGTCATTGGGTCTATGCCTAACTGATAATATGTTTCGCCTTTCACGAACTTCCAATAGAAATGGTCCGTATTGAAAGTAAAAACGCCGTAGTTAAACACAAAATCCACCTTCTTCTCCGTATCCTGCACGCGGATAGCGGTGTGCCCGTAGCGTGAATAAAGTTCCTGCCCGGGACTGCACGTGAGAAGTGATATATATATGACGAGTAACTTAAACATGTAGTGTAGTTATTAGATAGATTGGTGTAAATGTCATTATAATGCCTAAAAGAAAGCCTACGATTACCTGCATCGGCGTGTGTGCATTCAAGTACAAGCGCGCATACATGAGAGCCAAAGCCAGCGCGAGAACAATTGATATGGCCACTATCGGCAATGGTAAGGTATAGTTATATGTATAAGCCAAAATACCACCTAACAAGCCGCCGAGTCCCGTCAAGTGCGCCGAAATCTTCCAACGATGGTTAATCAGCAACACCAACGCTAAAGAGATAGTTGCGCTTACGCCAATAACACACAAAAACGGAGAATAAATCACCTTATACAGAAAGTAACTCCAAAAAGCATAACAAATAATCGTATATAAGTAGATTGGCGTTCGCTCAGAAGCTTTGGATATGCTGATATCGCTTATATCGCCACGTAGACGACGGAAAATCATGAGCGATAGAGGTATCAGTGCAGTCATAAAGAACGTGCCTATACATGCCACCAGACAATATGCGGTCGGTAGAGTCACCTGTAAATGGGAAAAAGCAATGCAATATATCAGAATCCCATAAGTAGGCATAAAGAGTGGGTGCAAAACGCCACTCAATGTCATGGACAATATGTAAGGCAATCGTTTCATTTATGCTTGTTTGCGCAAACGGGCAACGGGGATATCCAATTGTTCTCTATACTTAGCCACGGTGCGACGGGCAATAGGGAAACCGGCTTGTGTCAGTAGTTGCACCAAGGCATCATCCGTCAGAGGATTCTGCTTGTCTTCATTAGCAATAATTTCGGACAGTTTATCTTTTACTTCCCTCGTCGATACTTCTTCGCCTTCAGAATTGGTCATGGCTTCAGCAAAGAAATGTTTAAGCGGAAAAATGCCAAACTCTGTTTGCACGTACTTGGAGTTGCATACACGTGATATTGTTGAAATATCATAGCCCGTATCATCAGCAATATCCTGCATCTTCATCGGTTTGAGAGTTAACTCATCACCTTCCAGAAAATAACTCTCCTGCCGATGCAGAATAGCTGTCATCGTCTTTTTAAGCGTCTCATTACGCAACTTTATCGCCTCTATAAACGTGTAAGCCGAATTAATCTTATCCTTCAGGAACAAAGCCGCAGCCCTATTATCTTTAGACTTATTTTGCGCTTGCTCTTTGAGCATCTGTTGATACTCATGACTTACATGCAGTTCTGATATATCGCCTGTATTTAGTGTAAGTATCAACTCTCCGTCACGGTTCTCCACAAAGAAATCCGGAATAATCGACGTTGCCTTACCCTCGAAGGCATTACCTGTGAACGTGTTCGCCGGCTTTTGATTTAGATGCAGAATTTCATTGACCGCCGCTTTGAAAGATTCATCATCCACATTCAGTTTTGCCTTGACATAGTCAAAACGATGTCGTGAGAATGCCTCAAAACAACGTGTTAGAATTTTCTGTGCCAACTCATTCGTTTCACTATTAGGCTTTGTCTGCAGCTGCTTGAGCAAGCACTCCTGCAAGTCGTAAGATGCTACTCCGGGAGGATCAAATTCCTTAATCTGCTCTACGATATTAGCCATTTCTTCGTCAGAGATGCTCAGCCCTTCTTGGAACGCCAAATCATCCACCAACTGCTCCACCTTCCTGCGCAGGAAACCATCATCGTCGATATTGCCCACCACCCACTTGGCAATATGTCGTTGAGCTTTCGTCATCTTCGTCAGGTAAATCTGCTGCTTTAGATATTCTGTGAACGATGTGCTTCCGGCATATTGTATCTCCTCAGACGGCTGGTCTGCTGAATAATTCGGATTGCGTAACAAGTAGTCCGGAGTCTCGTCATCATTCACATAGTCATCGTAGTTGAAATCATCATTCTGCAACGGATTGGTATAGTCATCTTCCTCCAGAAGATCTTCCTCTTCCATTTTTTCTACCCGCACTTCCTCTGGATCGCGACCTTCTTCCAAAGCCGGATTCTCTTGCAACTCTTCGTTTATGCGTTGCTGCAGGTCACACGAAGGCAACTCAAGTAGTTTGATTACCTGAATCTGGGACGGCGTCAGTTTAGTCTGTAGCCGCTGTTGCTGTGTGACCGTCAGTTTGCTCATTTCACAATATCCAATACGTTGCGCGTAATGTATTCCAATTGTTCATCATCCAATTCTGTGTGCATCGGCAGCGACAATACACAAGCCGCTAATTTTTCAGCCACAGGAAAATCACCCGGCACATAACGCGGGTCTTGATATGCTTTCTGCAGGTGCAATGGAATCGGATAGTAAATCATTGCCGGAATGCCCCGAGCCGCTAATTCTTCGCGCACAACATCTCTATCCACATCTATTAAGCGCAACGTGTACTGGTGATACACATGCGTAGATGCCTTATGGTGACCCGGCGTCAAAATATGCACATTATTCGCAAAAGCCTTATCATAATAGGCTGCAGCACGTTGACGAGCAGCTATATATGCATCTAAATGCGGCAACTTTGCGTCCAATACCGCTGCTTGTATACTATCAAGGCGAGAATTGACTCCAACAAAATCATGGTGATACCTTACAAAACAACCATGATTAGCCACAGCTTTCATCTTCTCTGCTAATTCGTCATCATTGGTGAAGATTGCACCTCCGTCACCATAACACCCTAAGTTTTTCGAAGGGAAGAAACTCGTACAACCAATATGGCCTATTGTGCCGGCTTGCTTTGTCGTGCCGTCACGGAAAGTATACTTCGCACCTATAGCCTGGCACGCATCTTCCACCACAAACAGATTATGCTCACGAGCAATCGCCATAATAGCCTCCATATCAGCACATTGACCGAATAGATGCACAGGCACAATAGCTTTTGTCTTGGGCGTTATTGCTTTGCGAATACTCTCCACGGACATATTCATCGTATCCCACTCCACATCTACAACAACCGGCGTCAGGCCTAATAAAGCCACAACCTCGGCAGTAGCAATAAATGTGAACGTTGGAGTAATAACCTCATCGCCGGGTTGTAAGCCCAAAGCCATCAAAGCTATCTGCAACGCATCGGTTCCGTTACCTACAGCTATCACATGCTTTGCACCGGTATATTCCTCCAAATGACCTTGAAAAGCAGCCACTTTAGGTCCTTTGATAAAAGCAGCAGAAGCAATCACCTCTTCGATGCCCTTATCAATCTCAGACTTTATATGCTGGTACTGCGTCTGCAGGTCAACCATTTGTATTTTCTTCATTTGTCAGTAGTTTTTTTTGTTTTTTCTATCAAAAACTCTACCGCTGCGGGATTGCATCGCGTCAGAGTCACATACGGATTGCGGCAAGTCACACGCAAAGGCAGTTTATCCGTCGGCTTGATTGGAAAATCGCAACTCACTTCCACATCTTTCTCGTCGATTTCATTAAAGTGAGTTACACCTATTCGCAGCATCACACTCACCTCAGCTGGAAAAAGCCGCAAGTGGGCATGCTCCGGCACATTCCGCGCAATAATGGACTTTGTCACCACTTTTTCCGTAAACTGTTCAGTCACAACCAGTACTGCTAAGTCTTCTTGCTCAAACCGAACGCCCGGAATATCTTCGAGTCGCACGCGAGTCGCTACCGAGTCCTTCACGTCTTTCAGAACAAGCACCTGAGTAGCAACCGAATCCACTTGGTTCAGTTGCTCCAAACTGCCATAAATAGTCACTTTCTCCGTTTGCAACACAGGCCGTCCTACTATCTGATACTGAGGAGCAGTAGTAATATCCGCCAACAAGCGGACTGGCACGCTTTTGCTATGCTGACGAGTATACGTTCCACTAATCTGCTCCGGAGTGATCGATTGCAACTTCGTTGTTCCTTGCAGTAAACTGTTAACCGCATGGTGTATCACATCCGCCGACAGCACAATAGAACCACTCTCTCCCTTAATCTGTTCACCTATATTAAACGAAAATGTCAGCGGGTTAGTGCCATACAACTTAAGTCGTCGGCCCGCATCGCGTAGTTCCAAATGAATAGTCGTCGGAATACTATCCGACAATAACACATCACCCGGCACTCCACTATACGTTACTGCCACAGGTACTATCGTGCTACGTACAGAACCCATCGCGTGCGCATACCAAATAAGCGATGCAAACACAACGAAACATGCAAAAACGCATATCTCGCGAACACTAAACCTATTTCTTATCTTGCGCAGCATCTTTCGGCGCTTGTTGAGCATCTTCGGCAGAAACGTAAACACTGCCTTTATCTACCTTGATGGTCACATCCTTAGCAATAGTGATAATAAGCGCATTGTCCTGCACCTCCTTAATCTCACCATAGATACCACCTGCTGTAATCACCTTGTCGCCTTTCTTCATGGCATCACGCTGCTTCTGCAACTCCTTCTGTTTCTTCGTCTGAGGACGAATCATAAAGAAATAGAAGACTACAAAGATAAGCAACATCATGATCCAAAAAGACCAACTGTTTCCCTGTTGTTGACCGGCTGCTGCAGCCGCGTCTTGCAATAAAATAAAATTCAACATAATTACTTGTTATTTGTTAGATATTCGTTAGTTATTCGTTAGTTATTATCCTGATTGTTACCTGATTGTCATGGCCTTCAGCAATTTGTTTTGACGCTTCAAGTCATGCAAAATCTCGTTCAAAATACCATTGATAAAGATATAACTCTTATCGCCGGAATAATCTTTCGCCAACTCAATATACTCATTGAGACTCACTTCGAGTGCTATCTCCGGAAAATACATAATTTCCGTCAAAGCCGTTTGCAAAATGACAACATCCATAAAAGCAAGTCGGTCCGCTGTCCAGTTCTTCAAATGACCATGTATCAACTCCAGACACTCTTCGCGATGCTCAATAGAGCGCATTAGCAAATCTTGGGCAAACTGCAATTCATCCTCATGGTCAAACATCTGCAGCAACTCTTGGTCGGCACCATTCTCTTCACGGAAACGCCTGATGGTCTTCACAACAAAACTCAGCACATAATCCAAATCAGTCTGCCAGTTCTGCTCGTCCAATGCTATCTCCAACTCTTCCAGACCGGCCAATAACTCCGAATTATCCGGCAGCAACTCCGTACAAATCTTACGCCATATAGCCTTGTCGTCCTCATACGTACAATTCTCTGCCTTCAGATAATCCTGATAAAACGGCATCGACATCAACTGATTGTACACAGCCTCCACTGCTGATTGACCTGCTTCCCAACTTAAATGCTGCGCATCCACATAATGACGCAACATGCGATTCTCAAACACCTGCTGCGCAAAGCGGTTGTCCGCAAAACGCCGGTTCGGAGTAAAAACCTTGTGAGTAAAACGCGCACGCTGCTCCATCTCTGTAATCTGATTTTGTGCATAAGTCGTTAACTCATTCACAAAATCAAGCAGAACCATGTATAAACTATACGTATCTGAAAAACTGCGAAGCAACTCTTTGCGAGCCGTCGTTGGAGTCTTGTCTCCACATTGATAATACGCAAATAAGGTCTGAATCGTGCGTGTGCGAACTAAACTTCTCGTTATCATTGTCATATTTTATAAAATTGCGCGCAAAATTACACTTTTTTTTTGATATATACAAAAAAAGTACTACTTTTGTGGCGATTTTTAAAACAAAAATAGTTTTTATTATGCAAGAGAGAAGAAATGAAGACCGCCGAGAGCCCGAAATCGTTTACTCACACGCGGTCAAAGCAGGGAAGCGAATCTATTACTTAGACGTAAAGAAAGCGCGCAACGAAGATCTGTATCTGTGTATCACAGAGAGTAAGAGGAAAGCAACAGGAGAAGACGAAGCGCCTCAATTCGAAAAACATAAAGTCTTCCTGTACAAAGAGGATTTTGCACACTTTATGGAGGGACTGGAAGATGTTATCAGTTACATCAAAGGACAACTCGGAGACATCGAAGAGCGTCAAGCTTTCGAACCCGAACATGCCGAAGAAAAAGTAGAAGAGGTGGCACAAGAAGAGGAAAAACCTCGACGCGGATTATTCAGCCGCTTTACAAAAGGATAATCGAATCAACAATTGAATCGGCGATGTCTTCCTTCGACTGAAGGGGGACATCTTTTTTTGTACCATTGGCAAACAACAAAGTCACCTTATTCGTGTCAACACCAAAACCTGCACCCTTGTCCTGCAACGAATTGAGAACTATCAAATCCAAACGTTTGCTTTCCAACTTGCTAAGAGCATGCTTTTCTGCATCACAGGTCTCCAACGCAAAACCTACAAGCTTCTGACCATCACGTTTGGCTTCGCCCAAAGCAGCAGCAATATCGGTCGTTGTTGTCAAAGTCAATGTCATCTCTTGCTGACCAACTTGCTTCTTAATCTTCTCTGCCGCTACTTCCGACGGAGTAAAATCAGCTACCGCAGCACACAAAATAGCCACATCACAATCAGCAAAAGAATGCATCGTTTGTTGGGCCATTTCAGAAGCAGAGGTTATGCTGACCTTGCGCACCTTTTGCGCTTGACCGAAAAATAACGGAAAACGAGGCTCAATAGCACTCGGACCTGTTACAAAAATCACTTCTGCACCTCGGCGCCAGCAACTCATCGCAAGCGCATTGCCCTGCTTGCCACTTGAGCGATTAGTCAAATATCGAACAGGGTCAATCGCTTCCTGCGTCGGACCGGAAGTTATCAGCACACGTTGACCTGCTAAGTCCTTATCCGATAGCGCATAACGCACAGCCTCTGCCAACAAATCCACTTCCTGCATTCGACCCTTACCCATTGTGCCGCAAGCTAACTCGCCTTCAGCACAATCAAGCATTGTCACATTATCCCACTCCGACAAACAACGCATCGCTTCCTGCGTAGCAGGACAGGCATACATCTTGTCGTTCATCGCAGGGGCAATAACTACTGGCTTACGCATCGCGCAGAAAGTGGTCGTTAACGCATCATCTGCTATGCCGTTAGCCATCTTGCCAAGCACATTCGCCGTTGCAGGAGCTATAATCATCGCATCCGCCCAGTCCGGCAAAGAAATATGTTCCGTTGAATGCTCATTAATAGCCGCAAAAACATCCGAATACACCCTATAACCACTCAGAGTCTGCAAAGTAAGCTCAGTGACGAACTCCAAGGCATTCTTGGTGGTCGTCACTTTCACTTCAGCACCCTCCTTGCGTAATAAACGTATCAATTCGGGGATTTTATAAGCAGCTATTCCGCCGCTTATACCAACAACTATGTGCTTGCCTTTCAGCATCTTACTTCAGCTGGTCGTCCTTCGAACCAACATTGAAAACCAATTGGTCATCAAGCAGTTCCTGGGTAGCAATCAGCGTCGGCTTCGGCATCATTTCGTAACTGCGAGATATCTCTATCTGCTCGCGGTTCTCAAACGCGTCATCCAATGCATCCTGAGGCATAGCAAAGTCTTGCAACTTCGTGTCCAACTCTTTCTTCAAAGTGTTCGAAATCTGATTGGAACGCTTACTGATGATTGCTACTGTTTCATACACATTACCTACTTTCTCCGTCAATTGGTTCAAGTCACGGGTAATGGTCGTTTTCGGGGCTTTTGATTGTTTATAATTCATTGTCATACAAATATTTATTCTGCTTTTTTCAATATTTTTTCTACGTCTTTATTGATTTTCTCCGCTTGAGAGCGATGTTTCGATTCCGGATACTCTGTAATAAAACTATAGTACTCGTCCTGCGTATCGCGCGCACGTTCAATCTTCTTTTCTTCTATGGAGTTCACCATCTGTTGATACTTGGCGGCAAAAACAAGCCAACTCAACTCTTCCTGATGACGATTACTCGGATAATCACGAAGCGCATTCTTTGCCACAATCTCGCAACTCGCATAGTTATTACCCAGATACGTTCCAAGATTGTAATACAACTTAGCACTCAAATACTCCTTATATGCCAACTTGTCGTACATCTCACTCATTTCTTGGTATGCTTGCTCCGAATACGGACTTTCAGGATACAACTCCGTAAACTCAATAAAAGCATCAATCGCTTTGCGCGTAATATCTTGATCCAAACGAGCATCAGGTGAATCTAAATAATAGCAATGGCCCACCTGAAAACGTGCCTCTGTAATATACTTACCCTTTGGGTAATTTCGTATATACGCAGCATAATAATCTGCCGCCTCCGAATAGCTTTTCTTGCCCATATACGAACGAGCTAAATAGCATAGCACATCCTCGCTCCGCTCTGTTCCTTTGTAATACGCAGCCACTTCTTCTAATAGAGTCTGCGATTTCACATACTCTTTCGCGTTGAAGTACGTCAATGCCTTCTGGAACTTGTAATTCGGATCCTTAGACTTAAGCACTTGTTGGTACTCCCCGCATCCAGCCAGAAGAACCAACAAACTCAATAATATTATTACTTTCCTATTCAATTCAATATGTTTACAAATCTTACTCCGTCACATCTTCCAACCAACGTGACGATACCGTAATCCGCGTCGCATCACCATTCGCAATAATCAGGTGGCAAGAGGCATCTTCTGTCTTTTCAATCATCTCCAAAGCACCCTCTTCGCCAAGCACCATACAAGCCGTTGCCAATGCGTCAGCACGTATACCCGAACTCGCTATCACAGTCGCACTCAACAAAGCATGGTTAACAGGATAACCCGTACGCGGATCCACTGTATGGCTTCTGCGCTCACCACCATCATCATAGTAGAAACGACGGTAATTACCTGACGAAGCCATGCACATATTATTCACCTCAACAATCTCTTCTATCTCTTCCACTTCACCTGTCGGATCATCTATCGGTTTCGTGATGCCCAAACGCCATTTCGGACCTTTCTCGCTATGACCTTTGCATACCACTTCACCGCCTATATCCACAAGGTAGTTCTCGCAGCCCTGAGAGGCCAAATAGTTGGCAACCACATCGCAACCGTAGCCTTTCGCAATAGCACTCGCATCCAACTGAATACGTGTATCCATCTTCGCCACACGATGATTCTCCTCGTCTAAGGTCACATACTTGAAACCAATAAACTTCAATATACTATCAATCTGGTGTTGAGTCGGAGTATGACCTTTCTCTTTCGTGCCAAAACCCCACTCATTGACCAGCGGACCGCATGTAATATCGAACGCACCATCGCTCATCTCTGTGACTTCAGCTGCTGTTCTGAACATAATCTCAAACAGAGAATCCACAACCACATCATCATTCCTATTCACACGGCTAATGATAGAGGCCTTATTATAAACACTCAGCGACGAATCTATATGAGCCAATTGAGCGCGTATCTCCTGCTCCATGTCACGAGTGCCTTCATAACGAATGTTGTAGTAAGTGCCAAAAACAAGTCCCTCATTAAAATAGAACTTCTTTCTCTGACAACTCGGAAGGAATAGCAGTAATGCCGCAGCAACCAATGCTAATCCCAATGCAATAAAAGTACGTGTTTTCTTCATAATCTCATGTGTTTTTTATGGTCAATATTTTAGTTTTATACACTATAATATTCATTTATCGCAACGAGTGTTTTATGCTACGACAACCGAACCATTTGAGACTTAAAACCAAACTCCAACGCCTATAACACCATTCAACTTCTGGTTATATAGTTTCTCGTCACCACTACCCTTGACGTAAGCATTCTCCTTGTTCACACCATCCGGATTAAGCGAACCCTGAGCAAACACACTCAAGCTGCACACATCGAAATCAAACGACTTCTCTAAACGCAAACTGATATTCGTCACAGCAAACTTACTGTTTCCGTACAAATCGCTTGCCCACGGACTGATACCCAACTGACCGCCAAAAGTCAAACCCAAATCTTCCCAGGTGTAGTTGTAACCTAATTCAATATAGCTACTCCAAGCACGCTTGGCTTCACCATCCTCGTTCCACACAAAGTCATTTCCCGCAACCGTCGTGTACCAGTTGATATAAGCATCCACATCAAAGAAATGCTCAAAACTATACCCTGCCCACAACTCGGTCGTACTCGTCGTATTCACATTACCATCTGCATCAAACAATTCCGCATCTTTCTTCCATGACAGAAAATTCGATCCGTCGCAGTAGTAATAATGGTTCATACCCACACTCAATCCCACTATCGAGAAATTCAACATAACATCCAGTTCCGGCATAAAACACGTATTAGGGTCAATCTCGTTGCCATCTTCATCAAGATACGTCGCAGCATTACGCTTAAAACGCCAATCCGAAGCACCTATATTGCCCCATACACCGACTCTAAACGACGTCAAATCACCATCATAACCTACTTCCAAATCCGGCTGCAACGACAAACCGCCGTTATACTGCCCACGCCAGATATAAGCACTTACAACTTCGGCTCCGGCATCATAAGCAAACTCAACATCTGCTTTCACCATAGCCGCAAAACCCAATAGCAGTACGCCTGCTAACAAAATCTTTTTCATCCTTTTAAATTTATTCTAACTCCACACAGGAGCCTAATATTTACTTTTATCACTTAGGCGCAGTCCCATTTCTCACTTCCTTCCACACCCGCAACGCCCACCAAAGAGTTGCTATTCATCAGCCCAATTACGATAATATACCAAGGAGTTGCTATTCAACAGCCCAATTACGATAATATACCAAGGAGTTGCTATTCAACTGCCCCATTACGATAATATACCAA